>CAZWDD010000070.1:0-3615 GCA_964632345.1 uncultured Solibacteraceae bacterium
ATGCAACAGCGCTCCGGCGAAAACTACATTCAGGCCAAACGGGAGTACATCGACTCCGGCAAACTCGGCAAGATCACGATGGCCCGCACCTGGTGGCACGGCAACTCCTACCACCTCCGCAAGGCGCCCGCCTCCCTGCAGAGCCGTCCGTCGAATCTCGACTGGGCCCGCTTCCTGGGCCCGGTCAAGTGGCGCGACTACGACCCGCAGCAGTATTTCAACTTCCGCGCGTATCTCGACTTCGGTGGTGGTCAGGTAACGGACCTCTTCACCCACTGGATCGACGTGGTTCATATGTTCATGGACCAGGACAATCCCATCGCCGCCAGCGCCGCAGGCGGCGTCTATCACTACAAGGACGGCCGCACGGCGCCGGACACCATCAATGTCCTGCTGGAATACCCAAAGGAATGGGTGGCCACCTTTGAGGCGACGCTTGTTCCCGGCATCCGCGGTGCGGCCGTGGAAATGTGCGGCACCGAAGGCAAACTCTTCATCACCCGCCAGGGCTTTGAGTATCTCTCGGCCGAGCGCGGCGCACAACCGGTGAAGGTTCCCTACACCAAGGACCAGACCATCGATCATGTCCAGAACTTCCTCGATTGCTGCCGTTCTCGCAAGCTACCGAATGCCGACGTGCAGATCGGGCATCGTTCCGCCGCCGCGTCCCACCTCGGCAACATCGCCTACGTCCAGAAACGCCGCCTGAACTACAATCCGGATCGGGAAGAAATTCTGCCGCTATAAGGGAGGCGTTTGCGCGTGTTACCTTTGGAGTCGGTATGAGGCAACTGCAGCCCGTGATCTGGATGAAAGGGACCTTTCTCAGTCCCCAGCATCTACAGACACAGGACCGTTTCATTGAAAGCACGCTCCGTTTCCATACGGAAGCGCTTAGTTTCCGGCCGTGGGGCTTTGGCCACGTCCGGATTGACCACGAGCAGCTCGCGGCCGGCAATATCGCGGTCGCCGCGGCCGCCGGCATCTTTCCCGATGGCATGCCGTTTGAAGTTCCCGCGCCGGACGCGCCGCCCCCGCCCAAGCCGCTGGCCGAGGCGTTCGACGTCGATCAGAACGAGCTTGACGTCTTCCTCTGCATTCCGGAGCAGCGCATTCCCGGCTTGAACATCGCCTTGGCGACCCGCAAAGACGCGGGCACGCGTTACTTCTCCGAAGTGGCAATGTTACGTGATGAAAATAACGGTCTCGCCGAAAAGCCCGTCCAGGTGGCCCGAAAGAATTTTCGCATCCTGACGAGCAATGAGTCGCTTGACGGCTACTCCACAATCCGCTTCGCGCGCATCCGCCGCAACCCCACCGGAACGCTGGACCTCGACCAGAAGTTCGTGCCGCCGCTGCTCGACATTAGCGGTTCCGAATACCTCCTGGCGCTTACCCGGCGGCTGATCGAAATTCTCAGCGCGAAGAGCTCTCTGCTCTCTGGTCAGCGGCGTCAGAAGAATCTCAGCTTGGCCGATTTCGGCACAGCCGATATCGCCAATTTCTGGCTGCTCTACACCATCAACTCCTACTACCCCGTCTTCCAGCATCTGCTCGAAGTCCGCCGTGGCCACCCCGAGCATCTCTATGAGGCCATGGTCTCCCTGGCCGGGTCGCTTACGACTTTTTCGCTCAACCTCCATCCGCGAGACTTGCCGAAGTACGACCACGACAACCTCGGCGGTTGCTTCACGGAATTGGACGAGCAGATCCGGACGCTGCTCGAAACGGTGGTCCCGAGCAACTTCGTCTCCCTGCCGCTGAAGCTGATTCAGAATTCCATTTACGCGACCCCGCTCGCCGAAGACCGGCTGCTACGCAACACCCGCATGTATCTGGCCGTTTCCGCGGACATGAACGAAGGCGAACTGATCGCCAAGACGCCCTACCTGGTGAAGATCTGTTCGGCCAATCACATTGAGCATCTGGTCCGCCAGGCGCTGCCCGGTGTGCCCCTCACGCACGTACCCAAGCCGCCCAGTGCAGTTCCGGTCAAGCTGAACTGCCAGTACTTCAGCGTCAACATGAGCGGCGGCGCATGGGAGGCCATTGTGCGGGCCCGCAACTTCGCGGCCTACGTCCCGGGGGACCTTCCCAAGCCGAATCTGGAGTTGATCGTCCTGCTGCCGGAAGCGGGTTGATTCCGCCTCCGGTCACCCCTTCATTGCGAAGACAACAACCACCACGACGGCAATCAGCAGCAGTACGCCCAGGCCGATAAAGACGGCCTTATTGCCGCCCGCCGCCGCCGGCGGGACGGCTCCGGGCATGCCTTCGGGCATCCCCTGCGGCATTTGTGGCGCGCCACCCCCTCCGCCCATCGCACCGGGCTGGAAGTTGTTTGCGTTCACGTCGACGCGCGGACCCGTCATGTAGGGATCGGAAACGCGGGGCCCCGTCATTTGCGGAGCAGAAACGTGTCCCTGCTGGAAATTCAGTCCATCCGGACCGATGCCGACCTGAGGCATACTCATTTGCGGTCCGGACATCTGAGGGCCCGAAACCTGTGGCTTGGTGAACTGCGGCCCCTGCACGTTGGCCATCCCACCCATCGCGCCCATCGCACCACCCATCCCGCCTCCACCCGGCGCACCCCCGGCGCCAGGCGCGCCACCCGGCGCACCCCCGCTGCCGGGCGCCATGAAGAGGCGTGTGTACTCGCTCGGACCGGTCGGAGCGGGGGCCCCACCGCCTGCACCACCAGCACCACCGGCGTTGGGAAGGGTGAAGACCTGCGTCGCACTCGACGCGGGTGGACCGCCGAAGGACGAGGGCGGCGGAGCCGCCGGGTTTGCCCCGAGTAATGGCGGCGCCGCCTGCGGCGCACCGCCAGGGGTACCGAAGATCTGCGTGAATTCGCCCGGCCCGCCGGATGCCTTGGAGGGAGTTGGCGGCGCCGACGGAAAGTCGAATGGCGATGGCGACGACGTGGGCGTCGCCGGCGGCAGGGCGGAGGGAGAACTCAGTCCGCCTCCCGCACTGAACATCCGCGTAAACTCACCGGGCTGGCCAGCCGCTGCCGGCCCCCCGGGCAGTGGTGGGGTCGAAGGAGCGGCGGGCGCAGAGCCGAAAAGGTTCGCAAAGTCGCTCCCTCCGGCGGCCGGGGCCGGGCTCGATGCAGGCGGAGCGCTCGGGGGCGGAGTCAAAGGTGTCACCGGACCGGGCGCCGCAAACATTCTGGTGAACTCCCCACCTCCGGCCGGCGCGGCCGGCGGCGCAGGTGCAACTGGCGCGGACAAAGGCAGAGCCGGAGGCGCCGCTGCCCCGCCTCCAGGCGCCGGCGCGCTGAACATGCGCGTAAACTCACCGGCCCCTGCCGCGGGCGGAGCCGCCGGTTTGGGCGTTTCTAGAGTGGGAGGTTGTGTCACAGCCGGCGCGGGTGCCGCCGGCGGGGTCGCGCTGAACATGCGGGTAAACTCTCCGCCGCCACTCGGCGGAGGAGCAGCCGTTTTCGGCGGCTCTGCAATCACAGGTTTGGCGGCTTCCGCCGGCGGCGGTGGCGCGACCGACTGCGCATTAAACATCCGCGTGAACTCACCCATCGGCGCTGGCGCGGTAGGCTTCGGCGCTTCCGCAGCGGGCGGCTCCGGCGCAGGTGCGGCCGGAGGTTCCGGC
>CAZWDD010000070.1:3715-21132 GCA_964632345.1 uncultured Solibacteraceae bacterium
AACATCCGCGTGAACTCGCCCATCGGCGCTGGTTCAGCAGCCTTCGGCGCTTCCGCAGCGGGCGGCTCCGGCGCAGGTGCGGCCGGAGGTTCCGGCGCGGCCGCGGGCGGCGCGACCGACTGCGCATTGAACATCCGCGTGAACTCGCCCATCGGCGCTGGTTCAGCAGCCTTCGGCGCTTCCGTAGCCGCAACAGGCGGAAGTGCCGGCAGAGGCAACTCCTCGGTAGGCGCCTCGGAAACTGGCGCAGGCGGAGCCGGAGGCGGTTTCGGCACAGACGACTGAAACAGCCGGGTAAATTCGCCCGGCTCTCCACTCTTGGCCGCGGACGGAGGGGGAGTGGCCGGGGCACTGGACGTCGAAAGCCCGCCCTTGCCGCGCTCCGGCACCTGGAAGAGACGGAGGAAGTCTTCGTCGCCGCCTCGTTTGGCTGGGGCGGGATCAGCCGGAAGGGCGGCCGGCGGCGGCACCGCGCCAGGAGTAAAAGCCCGGAATGGAGGCAGCGTTTCCCCTCGTTCCGGAAGCGATGGGGCCCGAAACGGTGGAAGCGTGGCGCCTTTCGATGGATCATAAGCCTGGAACGGCGGCAAGGTCGCCCCTTTGTCCAGATCCTGCAGCTTCGGCGCCTGGAAGGCAGGCAAGGTCGCTCCCTTCTCCACGTCCGCAAGCGAAGGCAGGTGGAAAGGGGGAAGCGTCGCGCCCTTCTCAACATCGGCGGCAGATGGCGCCTGAAACGGCGGCAACGTGGCACCCTTTGATGGGTCATAGGCCTGGAAAGGCGGAAGTGTCGCCCCTTTTTCGAGCGCAGCGAGCGGAGAGGGACTCGGAAGGGGAGGGGCGTCGGGAATCCCGCCCAGCCATTCGCGCAGGCCGCGCCGGTCCGGCAGCAGGTGAGAAACGACGTACGGGGTTCCCTCGTGATCTCCCACTTCCAGCACGAACTGCGCGTGGTCCGGCGTCAGACGCTGGATCTTGTCCAGAATCCCATTGTTTTCGGCCGTCCGCCCAGCCAGGAACAGATGGGCCTCGACGGCCTGGCCCGTCGCCTTCTCCCGCGCCACTACGGTTTTGATCCCGTCGTTTCGAAGTTCAGCAAGTATTTCGTATTTGTCGTCGAAGCTCATAGCCGGTCTACCCGATCCGTGCAAGTAGATTATCATGGCAACCCGTTGGGTCCCATGCTGAAAACCACTGAGAGTTCATGCGGATTCGCACCGGGAACTCCGTCATGGCTATCTAATTCCTTACGGTAGCAAGTTGGAAGCGCTGTGGTAGAGTAAATCGTGCCGGGAAGCGGAACCGGGCGGGACTTTATTCGCCAAATCCGCGTTAGGGATTAAGCGCATGAAACAACTCTCGCGCGTTGTGTGGTCGGAGGGGATGTACCTCGGCCCTCACCATTTTCAGGTTCAGGGCCGGTACTTTGAGGACTCCATCCGGTTCGCGGCGTCGTCTCTATGGTTTGAGCCCTGGGGGCTTTCCGGCTTTGAACTGGACTCCGAGGCGCTCATTAATGGAACCGTTTCCGTCCTCCACGCCCGCGGCATCTTCCCCGACGGCCTTCCCGTCCATATGCCGCAGCACGACCCACTACCGCCCCCCCGCAACATCGCCGACGACTTCCCCGTCACCCGCGATCGCGTGACCGTTCTCCTTACCATCCCGCCCCGCCGCGAGAACGGCGTCAACTGTGTGCCCGCGGAAGAGGCTGGTTCCAGTCCGGTACGGTTCGTCGCGGAGAATCAGATGCTTTTCGACGAGACCACCGGCCGGGACGAGAAGGCGGTTCGACTCGGCCGCAAGAACATCCGCATCGCCCTCGACACCGAGAACCCGGACCCCGCCGCCTCGATCGCCATCGGCCGTGTGATGCGTGACGGCAGTGGCAACTTCGTCTACGACCCCACCTTCGTCCCCCCGTGCGTTCAGGTGGCCGCCAGCGAGCGCGTGCTGGGAATCCTCCAGCGCCTGGTCGACATTCTCGATGATAAGAGCCGCTCGCTCAGCCGCGGCAAGACCGGTAGCGCCAGTTTGTGGACGGAGTATTCCACTTCTGAAATCGCCACCTTCTGGATGCTGCACAGCATCAACTCCGCTCTTGCCCCGCTCCGCCATGAATTAAAGGTGAAGCGAGGACACCCGGAAGAGCTTTATCGCGAACTCGCCCGGCTCGCCGGGGCGCTCTGTACGTTCTCCGTTGAGTATCACCCCAGCCGGATTCCACTCTACAGTCACCGGGAACTGGACAAGACGTTCGAAGAGCTGGATTCGCTGATTCGCATTCTGTTGGAAACGATGGTTCCCACGCAGTTCATTCAGATTCCGCTCGAAAAGACCGCCGAGTACTTCTTCCGAGGCGTGATCACCGACCAGCGGGTGCTCAATCCTTCAAAATGGATTCTTAGCGTCCGGTCTCCAGCGATGGAGGCCGACGTCATCCGGCGCACGCCCCAACTGGCGAAACTCTGCTCCACCGCCTTCGTCCCCAAACTGGTCGAACGGGCGCTGCCCGGCCTGCCATTGCTCCATCTGCCGGTGCCACCCGCCTCCATCCGGTCCCGCGTGGACGCACAATATTTCACCGTTTCCTGCAAGGGCCCCTGCTGGGAGAGCATTTCACAGACGCGGCAGATTGGCCTCTATATCCCCGGCGACCTCCCGGACCCCAAACCCGAGCTCTTTGTGATTCTGGAATCCTGATTCCGCCCTACCTTTCAGAGGAACGCATGCAACCTATCGCCTCCAACACCGCCCCGGCTGCCTTCGGCGCAGAGCGGCGGGCCGAGAACCTGGCCTGGGTCTTCCAGGAAGTTTTCACCGTCATCGAACGGCTCCGGTCCAGCCGCCAGCCGGTCACCGATGCCAATGTGTTCCGCCATCAGGTCCGTGAGGCCATCAAGATGGCCGACCAGGAAGCCCGGAAGCGCGGCTACGACCCGGAGGAGATCAAGCTGGCCATCTTCGCCGTTATCGCCTTCCTGGATGAATCGATCCTCAACCTCCGCCTGCCCGTCTTTGCCGACTGGCCCCGCCAGCCGATGCAGGAAGAGTACTTCGGCCACCACATCGCCGGCGAAATCTTCTTCCAGCACCTGCAGAAGCTGTTGACGATGAACGACTCCCAGTCGCTCGCCGACCTCCTCGAAGTCTTCCAGCTCTGCCTTCTGCTCGGTTTCATGGGACGCTACAGCCTCGGCAACCGTGGCGACCTGCAGCCGATCCTCCAGGCAACGGCGGAAAAGATCCAGCGCATCCGCCGGAGCAACGCCGCCATTTCGCCCACCGGCATGCTGCCCCCCGCCGGCGCCGCTGCACCTTCCGGCAATGACCCGTGGGTGAAACGTTTTGCAATCCTCGCTGTCGCCTGTCTTGTCATCACAGCCGGCCTGTTCGGAACCTATTACTACCTTCTTTCCAACGGCATCAGCAGCCTTTCCGCGCTTGCCCAAGGCCGATAAGGAGCCTCACCCATGTCGCCCATTCTTCTCGTTGTCATCTGTCTGCTCGTCTGGATCGGGCTCGCCGTCGGCCTCGGCTTCCTCATCGGACTCTCCGGCTCCACGCTGTATATTTTCATCGGGATTTTGA
The DNA here is from genome assembly GCA_964632345.1 of uncultured Solibacteraceae bacterium. GTDB lineage: Bacteria > Acidobacteriota > Terriglobia > Bryobacterales > Bryobacteraceae. The sequence goes on from CAZWDD010000070.1 coordinate 7,304, forward strand.
GCATCGTCGGCATCATCGGCGCCGGGCTCTATCTCTGGTGGCGATCAAAGCAGCCCGCCAAGCCCGGCTCCAATAGCGGAGATCCGGAAATCGACGCGCTCTGCAAGGATGTCGACAATAAACTTGCCGTCGCCAAGACCGTCCAGGGCGCCAAGATCTCGAACCTGCCCGTGTACTTTGTCATGGGCGAGAACGGCAGCGTCAAGACCACGACGATCCTGAACTCCAGTCTGGAACCGGAACTCGTCACCGGCCAGGTTTATCAGGAAACCAATGTGGTCCCCACGCGGCTCGCCAATGTGTTCCTCGCCCGTCAGAACCTGTTCATGGATACCGCAGGCGGCTTCATGAACGATGGTTCCCGGTGGCAGAAACTGGTTCGCCGCCTGGCCCCCGGCCAGTTGAAGAGCGTCGTCGGCGCCCAGGCGCAGGCGCCCCGCGCGGCCATTGTCACCTTTGATGGTGAAACGTTCTTCCGGCCCGGCGGCTTGGAGGCGGCCACTGTTTCCGCTCGCAAAATCAATGAACGGTTGGTGGAGATCTCGGCCCAGCTCGGCATCCGCGTTCCGGTCTATGTGGTCTTCACCCGCATGGACCGCATGCAGTTCTTTCTCGACTTTGTCCGCAATATCGGCAATGAAGAGGCACTGCAGATCTTCGGCGCCACCGTCCCGATGCGGCCCGCCGACTCCGGCGGTATCTACTCGGAGGAGGAGACCCACCGCCTTACCGAACAGTTCAACCTGTTGACCCATTCCCTCTGCGACAAGCGGCTGGTCTACCTACCCCGCGAGAACGACCCCACAAAGCTGCCCGGCGCCTACGAATTTGCCCGCGAGTTCGCAAAACTCCGCCGGCCCATCGTGCAGTTCCTCGTCGATCTCTGCAAACCCAGCCAATTACGTACCTCCCCCTTTCTTCGCGGCTTTTACTTCTCGGGAGTTCGGCCGATCATCGTTGATGATTCCGCCGGCCTGCAGGCCGCCCGCCAGCAGCACCAGCCTGCCATAGATACCGCCGCCCAGGGCGCCACCAAAATCTTCAAGCTCGGCCCGGGCGGCATCATGGGCCAGCAGGCGCCCAGCATGACCCCGCAGGTCGGCGCCACCCGGAAAGTCCCCCAGTGGACCTTCCTCGGACGTCTGTTCAACGACGTCATCCTCGCCGACCATGAGGCGCAGTCCGCCTCCAGTTCCAGCACCAAGACTTCCATGGCGCAACGGATCCTGCTCGGCACCGCCGCCGCGCTTGCCCTGCTGGTGCTCACCGGCTTCACGGTCAGCTACTTCGGCAACCGGACTTTGGAGAATGACGCGCTCGACGCCGCCCGCGGCATCGCCAGCGTCAACATCACCGACCCGGCCGCGCTCCCCAGCAAGGACTCGCTCGAAAAGCTCGAAACCCTCCGCCAGACCCTTGAAACGCTCGACGGCTACAAAACCAACGGAGCGCCGTACAAGCTCCGGATGGGGCTTTACTCGGGCAACGACATGTATCCGCATGTCAAGGAAATCTGGTGCCAGAAGTTTAATCAGACCCTCCTCGGGCCGACCCATGGCAGCATCCAGCGCATGCTCAAGAATCTGCCCAACTCGCCGCAACCATCCGACGACTACGGCACCTACTTCAACGCCCTGCGGACCTACCTCACCCTCTCCATCTATCCCGACAAGTCCACACGGGACATCACCGCGGCCGCCCTCTTCAACGCCTGGTCCGCCGGCCGCGACCCCGGCGACCGCGCCCAACTCGCCCGCGCCCAGTTCGATTTCTATTCCGACTATCTCCGCACGTCCGGCGGGTGCCCCCTGGCCTTTGATCCCGACGCCGCCGGCCGCGGACGACGGTTCCTGACCCAGTTCTCCGGCGTCGACAGCATATACCAGTCCATGCTCGCCGCCGCCAATAAGGCCAATAAGCCCGTGAACTACAACCGGGACATCAAGGGCTCGGAGGAGATTATCGTCAACAACAAGGACGTCGCCGGCGCCTTCACCAAGGAGGGCTTCGGCACGATGGCCGGATTTATCAAGAATCCCGACCCCTTCTTCGGCGGAGAGCCATGGGTCCTGTGCGGCGACCAATCCAACTCCAAGGATACCGCTCGCACCTCCTGCACCTCCGGCGCCACCGGCATCGACCGCGGCCGGCTCGCCACCGACCTGACCGATCGCTACACCGCCGACTACATCCGCGCCTGGCGCGGCTATCTCCGCAACTCCACCTTTGTCAAGTACAAGGACCTGGAGGACGCCACCGTCAAGCTCGACAAGATCGTCAACAACGATACGCCGCTGATGGCGCTCTTCTGGCTCGCCAGCCGCAACCTCTCGGTTGAGAATGATAAGATCCGCAATGCCTTCCAACCTGTACAGGAAGTGGTGCCCGGACCGGCCAGCGTGCAGAAGTACATTGTCGAGAAGAATTCGGTCTATATCGACTCGCTGGCCCGCCTGCAGAAGGCGCTCGCCGATGCGCTTCCCGCACTGAAGTCGGATCCGAACGCCGCCAACAGGCCAATCGATGCCGCTGGCGATTCCCGCATGCAGGTCAAGACCGTCGCTCGAGGCTTCAACCCGGACCCCGAAGGTCAGGTTGACCAGATGTCGTTCAAAATCCTGGAAGATCCCATCGTGCAGGTGGAACGGTTCCTAAAGGGTATGGGCAAGGACGAATTGAACGCCAAGGGAGCCGGCTTCTGCAACCAGAAGTTCGCCGGCCTGCGCGGTAAGTTCCCGTTCAATCCTGCCGCCCGGACCGATGCCACGCTCGACGACGTCTCCCGCATCTTCCGTCCCACCGATGGCGCCATGTGGGTATTCCTCGATGAAGATTTGAAGAAGTACATGAAGAAGGAAGGCTCGAAGTGGACACCCATCGGCGGCGACCCGACCATCCAGATCAACCCTGCCTTCGTCAACTTCGTCAACCAGGCCCAGCGCTTTACCGATATGGCTTTCCCCGCCGGGTCCCAGCAACCGCGGATGACCTACACGTTGACGCCCATCAAGTCCGAAGTCGTTACGGGCAGCGAACTCACCATCGACGGACAGCGGCAGAGCTTCGGCGCCTCCGGCGGCGGCAAGCAGTTCACCTGGCCCGGCACCTCTCAGCAGGGAGTGCAGGGCAACGTCAAACTCGTCGGTGGAACCTCCATCGACGTGGAAGCACAGCCCGGTCTCTGGGGCGTGTATCGCTTTATCTACGCGGCCGATCGGGTCACCCCAACCGGCGGCGGGCAGAGCATTGAGTGGATTGTGCGCCAGGGCAAGGCCGCCACACCGATGACGGTCGGCGGCATCGTCGCCAGCTACAAGTTTGAGGTAAACGTTCCCGTTTTCTCGCGTGAGTTTATTCAGGCCCTCCAGTGCGTGCCGCTGGTCGCCCGGTAGGAACCCCGCGAAACCTGACAACGCGATGCTACTATGAGAACTCGGACTTCCTGATGCAACTCCCGGCGCGGATTGGCAAAAAATACGAATTGCAGGAATTTCTGGGCGGCGGCATGTCCCACGTCTACCGCTCGCAGGATACGGTGCTGGGCCGGACCGTGGCCGTGAAGATCCTCACCGAACAGGGCTGCGCCGACGCCGAGGCCAAGGCGCGCTTTCTCCAGGAGGCCAAGGTTGCCTCCAGCATCGTTCATGAGAACATCATGAACGTCTTCGACTACGGCGAGGAAGACGGCAAACCCTACATCGTGATGGAGTTCCTGCGCGGGGAGAACCTCCGTGACGCCATCCGCAGCGGCCGCGCCGGCAACATCCGGAACCGCCTGAAGCTTTCCGTCCAGATTGCCAAAGCCCTCGACTATATCCATCAGAAGAAGATCATTCACCGGGACATCAAGCCGGAAAATCTGCAGGTAGATGCCACCGGCAAGATCAAGCTGATGGACTTCGGCATCGCCAAGACCGAAGGCATGCAGTTGACTCGCGCCGGCTTCACTCTCGGCACGCCTTATTATATGGCTCCTGAGCAGGTCCTGGGCCAGCAGGTGACGCACCTGGTGGATGTCTATTCGTTCGGCATTCTGCTCTTCGAAATGCTCTGCGGCGCAAAGCCGATCATGGGCGATTCCATCGAAAAGATCTTCAATAAAATCCTCTACGAACCGCTCGACCTGACCCCGCTGCAGACTGCCGGAGTCGACCAGGAAGTGCAGCGCATCATTGCCAAGTGCACGGCCAAGCGGCCCGAAGACCGTTACCAAAAGCTTTTTGACACGGCCGTCGACATCGAGCGATATCTCGGCGTGCAGTCCGCCGACCGCATGGTGACCACCTCCATGCCGACGCTCGGCACGTTGCAGCAGCAGCAGAAACCATCCGCTGGCCCCATGCCGACATCGCCCACTCGGCCCGCCCCCTCGCCGACCGGATATACACAGCAGCCCACTGCCGCCCAATCCACCGGCTGGTCCCCGACACAGCAGACCGGCGCACAGCCGAACGTCACCAGTCCGCAGCAGGTTCCCGATGGCCTCCCCGCCTTTGTAAAGGTGTTGCCGGCGGCGATGCAGAATCAGACCGGAGTCATGATCCTGGTGGCCGTGGCGGTACTGCTCTTCATGGCCGTCGTCTACTTCGCCATTACACTGGTGTCTTAACCCACCATGAATCTGCCAGCGCGGTTCGGAAAATACGAGCTGCAGGAGTTCCTGGGCGGCGGCATGTCGCACGTCTTTCAGGCTCTTGATACCGTCATCGGCCGTCAGGTCGCCGTTAAGGTCCTGACCGATGAAGGCTGTCGCGACACCGACACCAAGAATCGCTTCCTGCATGAAGCGCGCATGTCCGGCACCATCCAGCACGACCATATCGTGACCATTCACGACTATGGCGAGGAACAGGGCCGCCCCTACATGGTGATGGAGTTCCTGCGTGGCGGCGACCTGCGCGACGCCATCCGCAAGGGACAAACCGGCGATCTCCGCAACCGGCTGCGCATTGCCGACGAAACTGCCGCCGCGCTCGAATACGTCCACCAGCGCGGCATCATCCACCGCGACATCAAGCCGGAGAACATCTTCCTGGAGCAGTCCGGCCGGGCCAAAATCATGGATTTCGGCATCTCCAAGGCCGCCGGCTTCAACCTCACCAAGGCCGGCAACACCATGGGCACGCCTTTCTACATGTCGCCCGAACAAGTCCTCGGCACGGAGATCACCCCGCTCGTCGATGTCTACTCCTACGGCATCGTGCTCTACGAACTCTTCACCGGCGAACGGCTGGTGAAGGGCGACAGCATGGAGCGGCTTTTCTACATCATCCTGCACGAGAGTCCCGACCCGGCCAAACTCTCCGCCGCGGGCCTGCCGCCCGCTCTCTGCGAACTCATTCTCCGCTGCACCGCCAAGAAACCGGAAGCGCGCATCCAAAGCTTCTCGGCGATTCGCGAGGTGCTCAAACAGATCTCCGCCTCGGTCTCCGGGCAGGCGCCAAGCGCCGCCGGGCAGACCATCGCGGCGTCCCAGCCGCCCGCGGCATCTTCTTTGAAAATGGGCCCCATTATCGGGGCCGGGCTCGGGGCACTAACCCTTGCCGCCGTCGCCATTTGGTATCTCAACAAGGCCGAACCCACCCCTCCGGACCAGCCAAAGAAGGCAGAGCTGGCGGCCATGATCGATGCGAAGGGCGGAAAAATGGCCCTGGTGCCGGCCGGTGAGTTCCTCTTCGGCTCCGCCCGGTCGCCGCTGAAACTTCCCGCCTTCTACATCGACGTCACCGAGGTTTCCAACCGCGCGTACCGCGACTTCGCCTCCGCTACCAGCCGGGCCCTGCCCGAAGGTTTTCCTGCCGACGCCCCGGCCCTGCCCGCTGTCAACGTGAGCTTCAACGACGCGAAGGCGTTCTGTGCCTGGGCCGGCAAGCGGCTTCCCGACGATCGCGAATGGGAAAAGGCCGCGCGGGGCACCGACGGCCGGAACTTCCCGTGGGGGAACAACGAAGATAGGTCCATGGCCAACACCGGCAACAAGGGACTCGCTCCGGCCGACAGCTTTGAACAGGGCGCAAGCCCCTTCAAGATCTTGCATATGACCGGAAATGCGTGGGAGTGGGTGGAACATCCCCATACCCCCAGTGCGCAGGCCGTTGAGACCTTTGGCCGCATCCTGCAGCCAAAACCGACTGCCAACGAGCCTTGGCACTACATCAAGGGCGGCGCCTTCGACCGGGCTCTTGCCGAAGGCGTTACCTATGAATGGGCCAGTGTCCCGGCGCGCCTGACGAATCCCGCCATCGGGTTCCGCTGCGCTCAGGATCCCCAGGAAAACTGAAACCTACCCCATGCCCAGGCCGCATTCGGCGTGAATCGCCGTCACGGCCCGCTCCAGCCCATCGCGGCTTACCACCAGGTTGATCGTCAACTCGCTCGATCCCTGAGCGATCGCGATGATACTGATGCCTTCTTTGGAGACCGCGGTGAAGACACGGCCTGCAAGGCCAGGCACGCCGCGCATGCCTTCCCCCACCACGGCCAGCAGCCCGACATTTTCGTCCACCTCCACCGGCTTCAGGTAGCCGTGCTCCAGTTCCAGCGCCAGCGCCTCCTCCAGCCCTTTTAGTACGCCGGGCAATTCGTCCTTGCGCACCAGAAAGCAGAAGCTCTGCCGGTAGGAAGAACTAGACAGCGTCAACACTTCGGCGTTCACGATATCCAGCGCGTCGAGCGCCCGCGCCATGACCCGCGTCCCGCTGATCGCCGCCGAGGCTGGTTCCACCGACACCAGCGCGACGTTCGCCATTGACGTCACCGCCCGCGCCCCGCGCGGCTCATCGGCCCGCAGTTCGGGCACGATGTGGGTCCCCGGCGCCTCCAGCCGGAACGAATTCTTGCTCCAGACCGGGATCTTCTTTTCCACCAGCGGCGCCAGCGTTCGTGGGTGCAGAACTTTCGCGCCGTTGTAAGCAAGTTCCGCCGCTTCCGCGTAAGTCACTTCGTCCAGCACCCGCGCATCCTTTACAAGCCGCGGATCCGCCGTCATAATGCCGTCCACGTCGGTCCAGATCCATAACTCTTCGGCATCCAGCGCACTCGCCAGTATCGAAGCTGAAAAATCCGATCCGCCCCGGCCCAACGTCGTCGGCTTGCCGTCTGCCGTCGCACCGTTGAATCCGGTCATCACCACAATTTTTCCCGCCGCCAGCAAGGGAGCGACCACCTCGGCCACCCGCGCCCGCGTCAGGTCCATCACCGGAGTCGCATTCCCGAACACGGAATCGGTTACCACCACGCGCGCCGCATTTGCGGCCTCCGCCGGGGAACCTGATTCCGTCAGATGCGCGGCGATCATCAGCGCCGTCAGCCGTTCGCCAATCGCCACGGCTTCGTCCACTGCACGCGGAGGACGGTCACCCAGCAGCAGTATCCCCTTCGCAATCCGCTCGAATTCTCCCACCAACTCGCCGATTCCAGCCACTACCGCCGACGGTTCCGCAAGTAGTTCCCGCGCCGTCGTTTCATGGCGTTCTCGCAGCCCCGCTACGTTCTTCGCCATCGTCGCCCGGTCGCCGCCCTCGGCATGCCGCAGCGTGTCCAACAGCAGGTCGGTTACCTTCGACATGGCGGACACCACAATCGCCACCGGACGCTTCGCGCGCTCGGCAATCGTTATCCCGGCCGCAATCCGGATCCGGTCGGCACTACCCATCGAAGTGCCCCCGAACTTCATCACCATCGGCTTGCTCAACTCGTTACTCCTCTTCCGTTCGACGTCTTCTCCCGCACAATGCGCAACACGGCCAGGATGACGCCCTCTTCATCCAGGTTGCTCGTATCCAGATACTCCGCGTCCACCGCCTGCCGCAACGGCGAATCCGCCCGCGTCGCGTCGCGGTCATCCCGCTCCCGAATCTCCCGCAGTACCTGTTCATAGTCGCCGCCCGCCTGTTCGACGCGGCGCCGCGCCCGAACCTCCGGGCTCGCATCCAGGTAGATCTTCACCTGCGCCCACGGATAGACAACCGTGCCGATATCGCGGCCCTCCATCACGACGCTCGCCACTTCGGCATACTCCTGCTGCTTAGCCACCAGTTCGCGCCTCACACCAGGGATGGCCGAAACCCGCGACGCCGCCTGCGAAACCTCCGGCCGCCGGATCTCCGCCGTCACATCCCGGCCGTTCAACCGCACCCGTCCGCCATCCAGCAGTATCTCCGCGCTCTCGGCCATGGGCACCAGCTTATGGTCGTCGCCCGGGTCGATTCCGTTCTCAATCGCCCACAGCGCCACCGCTCGATACATGGCCCCGCTGTCGACATGCAGGAATCCCATCCGCTCGGCCACTGCCTTGGCCACCGTACTCTTCCCGGCGCCCGCCGGCCCGTCAATGGCCACGATGATTCGCTTATCCATGCCTGGTTTCCGCCCGTCTACTCACCACCGAGCGGATTGATAGCGAAAACGTACTCCGCCACAGGGGTTCCCCCAACCAGATGCTCGTCGACGATCCGGTCCGCCACGTCCTTCGTCACTGAGTGATACCAGACTCCTTCGGGATAGACCACCGCGATCGGCCCCTGCTCACAAACCCGCAGGCAGTTGGCCTTGGTGCGGAACGCACAGTTGTCTCCCGACATCAGGCCCGCACCCGCGATGCGCTTCTTCAGGTGCTCCCATACCTCATTGGACTCCTCCCGCCCGGAACACTTCGGCTTCGTCTGGTCCGCGCAGAGGAAGATATGCCGCTTCAGTTTCCCGATTCCCAGGTTGGCGGCCACCACCGGCAGGTTCTTGGGTTCGCTCATAACTTGCACGCAACGCGCATACTCTCTATTCTGGCAAAGTGCCCGTCCGGCTCGCACCCGCTGATTTTGACGCCCTCGTCGACCGCGCTGTCGCGAATCTGCCCGTGCGCTTCCGCGCCCGCATGCAAAATCTAGTCATCGTCGTGCAGCCACAGGGCCCCTCCCCCGATCTGCTTGGGCTCTATGAAGGCCTCCCCATAACGGAGCGCCAATCGAACGCGCCCGCCGCCTTCGGCCCCGATCGCATTCGAATCTTTCAGCGCCCCCATGAACAGATGGCCCGCACCCTGCCGGAACTCGAGCGGATCCTCACGGACACCGTGTGGCATGAGGTAGGCCACTACTTCGGGCTTTCCGAACGCGAAATCCACGCCGCCGAGGAGCGCCGCGAACGTCTCCGCCCTTTCCGCCGCGCCGCGCGGCTTGCCAATCCGCGCCGGAACAGGTAGACTAGGTGTTTGCGGACTTTGTCCGCCGCGCTTAGGGTGTGCATTTCCCCCCTCCTGCCCTCCCGTAAGGCAAAGAATCCAACTAGGAATACCTCAAGAGGTTAGCGATGTACGCAGTCATTGAAACTGGCGGCAAGCAGTACCGTGTTGCTCCGGGCGACTCGTTGAAAATCGAAAAACTGTCCGGTGAGCCCGGCTCCGACATCACCTTTGAAAAGGTGGTCGCCGTTGTCAACGACTCGGGCGAAGTGAAGGCTGGCTCCGCCGCTGCCGGCGCCAAGGTCTCCGCCACCATCCAGACCCACGGCCGCGCCGACAAGGTCATCGTCTTCAAGTTCAAGCGCAAGAAGCAGTACAAGAAAACCATCGGCCACCGCCAGGGATTTACCCAGGTGACCGTCACCGGTATCGAAGCGTAAGGAAGCACTACTCATGGCATCGAAAAAAGGTCTAGGCTCTACTAAAAACGGGCGCGATTCCAACGCGCAGCGGCTCGGCGTCAAGCGGTTTGCCGGCGAGGTCGTCACCGGCGGTTCCATTCTCGTCCGCCAGCGCGGGACGCCCTACAAGGCCGGTGAAAACGTCGGCCGCGGCAGCGACGACACACTCTATGCTCGTGTTGCCGGCACCGTGATCTTCCGGGATCGCGGCCGCATGGGAAAGTACATCTCCGTCCAGGCCGCCTCCAACTGATCTTTCCCGACAATCCCACGAAGCCGCCGCAAAACGGCGGCTTTTCTTTTTTGTTTTCCCTGGTTCCCTATCCATGTTTATTGATGAGGTAAAGATCTACGTCAAGGCCGGCGACGGCGGAAACGGCTGCCTGGCCTTCCGCCGGGAGAAGTTCGTCGCCAAGGGCGGTCCCTCCGGTGGCGACGGAGGGAAAGGCGGCGACGTCATCCTCGTCTCTTCCAACCACTACAACACCCTCTTGCACCTTCGCTATAACCCCGAGCACAAGGCGGACCGCGGTCGTCACGGCGAGGGTTCCAACCGCACCGGCCACAACGGCGCGGATCGCGAAGTAAAGGTGCCCGTCGGCACCGTCGTCTACGATTGGGACACCGGCGAACAGCTCTTTGACTTCACCGAACCGGAGCAGCGGTTCGTCGTCGCCAAAGGCGGTCGCGGCGGTCGCGGCAACGCTCGCTTCGTCAAGCCCTGGCACCAGGCTCCTACCGAACACGAACCCGGCACACCGGGCGAGGAGCTCACTCTCCGGCTGGAGATGAAACTGCTCGCCGATGTCGGCCTTGTCGGATTTCCCAACGCCGGCAAGTCCACTCTGATTTCCCGCATCTCCGCCGCCCGGCCCAAGATCGCCGACTACCCGTTCACCACTCTCGAACCCAACCTCGGTGTCGTCCAACTCTCCGATGACCGCACCTTTGTCGTCGCCGACATCCCCGGCCTGATCGAGGGTGCCTCCGAAGGCCACGGCCTTGGCCACCAGTTCCTGCGCCACATCGAACGCACTCGCGTCCTCGTTCACCTTGTCGATGTCAGTGACATTACAGGGCGCGACCCCGCCCGCGACTTCGACATCATCTGCAACGAACTGGCCAGCTACTCCGAAGAGCTGGCGGCGAAGCCTATGATCGTCGTCGCGAGCAAGGTCGACGCCGCCCAGGATTCCGCCCGCATTACCACAGTTGCACAAATCGCGGCGGACCGCGGCCTCCCCTTCCTGCAGATCTCCAGCGCCTCCGGCCTCGGCCTCGAGGACCTGAAAGAAGAGATCTACCGGCACCTACATCCCGTCGAACAGTAGCGGCACCCCAAAATAGATCCGCCGGCTCGGAGAGTCTCGCTCCAAGCCGGCGGGGCGCAGTATCTTAGTTCATCTAGCAAGTCAGCGTGTAACGCAGTCTTGTCAGTTTAGTGCCGGAACTTAACGTCCCGTTACTAAGTAAAGCGCAAAACTGGAGAAAAATCCCTCATCCGGGGAGAAAAAATCCCCAGTTTACATCTTTCGCCGTAGTTGCACCCTACTCGTTCCGGCTGCTCACGTTCCGCAGTGCCCGGTCTGAAGCGAAAAACTGCTGACCGGACAACTGCTTATAAACACCGCCTGCAATCTGCGCCGCCACCGGTCCGTTCACCGCTTTCCCCCCAGTCAGCAACACCACCACAACCAGTTTGTTGTTGCCCACCTCGTTGAAGCTGCCGAACCATCCCAGATGCGTTGGCGTGGCACGATCCGTGCAGGTGCCCGTCTTTCCGAGAATGGGTTCGCTCGGGTCGTAAGCCGCCCGCCGGGCTGTCCCAAACTCCACGGCGCCCATCATGCCAGGGCGAATCTCCGGGATCTGATCGGCAATATCAAGGCGCCTCTTGACCCGGGGCGTAAAGCCCCGCACCTCTGCCTCCGAGCGCGGGTACTGCAAATGGTACATCGTTCCGCCATTGGCGATCGCGCCCAACAGCGAGGCTAACTGCAACGCTGTCAATTGGATACCCTCACCGAAGCTGGTCATCATCCCGACCCCGCCGAACTTCGGCGGCGCGTCCGGCAGAATCCCCGGATACTCGCCGTCAATTCCCAGACCAGCACGCTCACCCAACCCGAACTGCCGCGCATACGAGTGGACGCGCTCAAAGCCCAACTGCTCTCCCACACGGGCGAAGTAGGGATTGTTAGACCTCGCAAGCGCTTCCGTCAGATCCATCGACGACCGCCGCCCTAACCGGATCGGCGTGTCTCTCTCCATTAACCCTTCCTGCAGACCGGCCAGCGCGCAAACAAGCTTGATTGTTGAACACGGCTGAAATCCACTACCCAAGGCCAGTTTCTGATTCACAATCGTCAAAATGCGGCCGGTCCGCGGGTCCGAAACCACCACCGCCCCGTTGTACGGCCCAAGCGCATTCACCGCCGCCTGCCGAACCGTCAGATCTTCACCCGAAATGTCATCGCCCATTGTCGAATCGGCGAATGTCGGCTCCTTCCAGGGACCGCCCGAAACGATTCCCTTCCGTCCCGTACGCTTCCGGGCCAACGCCCGCTTCTTGGAAGCGGCTCTAGCCGCCCGTTTCTTCGCCAAAGCGGTCTTTGGGGCCACCTTTGCACGCTTCACTCCAGCGTGAGGCGCCTTCCGCGCCGCAGGCTTTCTGGACGGTACCGCCAGTACCGAAAAAGACGTCAGAATTGCCAGCAGCACCACCACCAGACCACGAACAGCTCTTTTCAAAACAATAAACCTTCCTTATGTTGTTTCGGACTCGAGACCCGCTCCAGCCTGCAATTCCACCAAAGACCTGTTTGCCTGTTATTTTGCCCGACGTGATCCAGTACGTCAACCGAAAATCCACATCAGAAACTACTCGCAGGTGGCGCCGCTTACCTATTGTATCGACGCCACTTGCGACCACCATTAGAGGGATTTTCGAAGTTCCGGATTTTACCTAGGCCGCCGTCCAACCACCGTCTATCGAAACAACACTCCCATTCACGAAGCCGGCCTCGTCCGACGCAAGGTACAAGGCCAGATTGGCAATCTCCTCCGGCTTCCCCAGCCGGCCGATCGGTTGCCGGGCGTTCAACTCCGCCCGCACCTTCTCCTTTTCATGCTTATGGTACTTTTCCAGGTACCCTTCGACGAACGGTGAGTCCACCGTCCCCGGACAGATGCAGTTCACCCGGATCTGCGTCGGATAGTCAACCGCCAACTGCCGCGTCATGGCCACCACCGCGCCCTTGGTCGCGCAATAGGCATACCGCTTCTTCACGCCGATCAATCCGGCCACGCTCCCGATGTTCACAATCCGCCCGGCCGACTGCAGCAGTAGCGGCATCGCATACTTGGTCACCAGAAACGGCCCGGTAACATTGACCCGCATCAGCCGCTCAAAATCCGCGGTCGACGTCTCCTCCACGTTCCCCACCAGGCCGATCCCAGCATTGTTTACCAGTACATCGAGCCTTTCGAGCCCGCCGAAAAGCGCGGCGATCTCCTCCTCATTGGTGACATCGCACCGCACCGCCCGCGCACCGGGCAGTTCCGCCGCCAGCGCCTCGGCCTTCGCCATGTCGATATCGGCAATCAGCACCGTCGCACCCGCCGCCGCGAATACCCGGCTGGTCGCCTCGCCAATCCCGCTTGCTCCGCCGGTGACGAGCGCCACCCGGCCATCCTGTCGAAAAGGTGTAGTCATTTCTCCACGATTGTATCCAAGCCGCGTTAGAATGTACCTCGTTCCCGGTCACCACCCAAAGGAGCCCGCCGCTTGAGCCAGAAAAAGCACGTCCCCTACGTCCCGCCTGACCGCAAGATGACCGAGTTTTCCTACTACGCGGTCATTCTCGGCCTCTTGATGTCGGTCATCCTTGGCGCGGCCAACGCCTATCTCGGCCTGAAGGCCGGAATTACGATCGCCGCCACCTATCCAGCCGCCGTCATCGGCATGGCCCTGCTCCGCTTCAAGCGCGGCACGATCCTTGAAGAAAATCTGGCCCGCACGGCCGGCTCCATCGGCGAATCGATCGCCGCCGGCGCCATCTTCACGCTTCCGGCCTTCGTCATCTCCCGCGCCTGGCCGCAGTTTGATGTCGAACATGGTTATCTAAAATCGACGGCCCTGATGCTCGTCGGCGGCGTCCTCGGCGTGCTGTTCGTCTCGCTGGTCCGCC
>CAZWDD010000071.1:0-21082 GCA_964632345.1 uncultured Solibacteraceae bacterium
AGTGGGGAGAAGTTGAAGGGGATGGCGGCGCGGCCGCTGGTACTGGCGCTATCGAACCCGGATCCGGAGATTCCATATCCGGACGCCGTGGCGGCTCGGCCAGATGCGATTGTGGCGACGGGGCGGAGCGACTATCCGAACCAGGTGAACAACGTATTGGGGTTCCCGGCGATCTTCCGCGGGGCGCTGGATGCGCGGGCGACGCGGGTGACCGAGGAGATGATGCTGGCGGCAACGCGCTCGCTAGCCGAACTGGCGAAGGAAGACGTGCCCGATTCGGTGTGCCGGATTTACGGAGGCGAGGATCTGGAGTTCGGGCCGAACTATATCATCCCGAAACCGTTCGACCCGCGGGTGGTGCTGCGGGAGGCGCCGGCAGTGGTGGAGGCGGCGATGGGGTCCGGCGTGGCGCGGGTGCAGGTGAACCTGGAGGAGTATGCGAGACAGTTGGAGAACCGGCTGGGGACGGGTCCGGCGGTGACGCGGCTGTTGATCCGGAAGGCGCGGCATCAGCTGTGCCGGATTGTGTTCCCGGAGGGCGAGAACCTGACGGTGCTGCGGGCGTGCCGGGGGCTGATCGATGAAGAGATTGCGACGCCGGTGCTGTTGGGGGACCGCGGGCGGATCACGGAGTTGGCGGCGGAGGTGCATCTGGATGTTTCTAAAGTGGAGATTGCCGAGATCAATGGATATCCGCGGATGCCGTACTACGCCGAGGAGTTCTACCGGCTACGGCAACGAAAGGGAATCACGCGAAGCGAAGCGGAGACGCTGCTGAAGAATCCGAACCTGTTCGGGGCGATGATGGTGCATCTGAACGACGCGGACGCGCTGTTGACGGGATTGACGACGCACTATCCGGACACGGTGCGGCCGCTGCTGCAGGTGATTCCGATGCGGCCGGGCGTGAGAAGGGCATCGGGCTTGTATCTGGTAATCACAGAGAAGCGGAACAAGGCATACTTCCTGGCAGATTGCACGGTGAACATCGACCCGACTGCGGAGGAACTGGCCGAGATCGCATTGTGCGCGGCGGAGACGGCGCGGCGGTTCGATGTGGAGCCGAAGGTAGCGTTTCTGTCCTACTCGAACTTCGGGAGCAGCAGCGGGCCGTCACCGGCGAAGGTGCGGGAGGCGGTGCGGTTACTGCGAAGCCGGTCGACGGAGGTGGTGGCGGATGGAGAGATGCAGGCCGATACGGCGGTGGTGCCGGGGCGACTGGAGGGCACCTACCCATTCAGCACGCTGCAGGGAGGGGCAAACGTGCTGGTGTTCCCGAACCTGGATGCAGGCAACATTGCGTACAAACTGCTGGGGGAACTGGGCGGCGCGCAGATTGTGGGGCCGATTCTGATGGGCCCGGCAAAACCGGTGCATGTGTTGCAGCGAGAGGCGACGGCAGCGGATGTGGTGAACCTGGCGGCGCTGGCGGCAGTGGAGGCACAGGAGTTATCGCACGGCAAAAACGGTGCGGAGCGGAGACTGATGAGGCGGCTGCTGACGCAGAGCACACTAGCCGTAGAGAAGACCGAGTAAGAGCGGAGTTCAGGCGCCGCGGACGGCAGCCGAGACCGGGCTTGAGCCGACGGGAATCATGGTGAACAGCGGGGCCTGCTTGCCGCGATTGCGAACCACGGCCTTGACCCGGATGACACTCATGTCACCAGAGGCGCGGTTTAGCACCAGAGCATACTGGCCATCGGGCGTGATGGTGATGACGGAGGGCTCGCGGCCAACGGATACGGCGCCGATCATTTTGTGGGTGATGATGTCGAGGATGGTGACGTTGCCGGCTTCGGGGTTGGTGACGAAGAGGTAGGCGAGGTCAGGGGTGGAGACCGCGGCCATGGCGGAGGGGCGCCTGCCGGCGAGCACGGTTTCGCCGACTTCGGCGAGGTAGGGGTAGAGGACAACGACGGCGTCTAGGCCATCGCCGGTGAGGTACAACTCACCGCCGTCAGGTTTGGCGATGACACGGCGGGGCTCGATGGCAAGGGGCAGATGGGCAACGGTCTGGCCGCCGGGGACGGTAAGGAAGGATGCCTGGCGGGCGGCAGTACCGGCGAGAAGGATCTGCGCGCCATCGGAGCGGAAATGAGCCAGATCGGCCTGGTAGGGAAGAGTGAGGGGATGGGAGAGGCCAGGGGTGGCGGCGTTGATGAGAAGGGGAGGCGCTTCGCGGCAGATGACGGCGGCCCAGGGAACGCGGCGGGAGAGGGAAAAGGAGACGGCTTCGGCGGCGATCGACCAGGAGGCGGTGGGTTGAAGAGAGTCTAGGGATAGACGGTTGAGCTTGTTGGGGTGGAGAACCCAAAGGGACTGGGCGTCGGGGGCGAGTTGAAAATCGAGCGCCGGACCACCGAGCGAGACTTTGCGGCGGAATTCGAGACGGGCGGGGTCGATCTCGTGGAGGTGGGTTTCGGTAAGTGCCCAGACGGAAGGGAGAACCGGGTGGCTGACGACCTTGGAGGGGCGGCCATCGATACGGATGTGGCGGGTAACTGCGAAGGCGGAGAGATTGACGGCGGCGATGGCGCGGCCCTCTTCATTGGCAACAAAAGCGTGGCCTTCAAATCCGATTCCGCGCTCCTTGGAGCAGGAGGAGCCGGCAACGGTGGCGGCAGCAAGGGCAAAGTGACGGCGGGTAAGCAATTGCTACCATCGTAGCGTGACGGCAGTCCTGTTGGCCCTGGCATTGAGCGGACCGTTGGAGACGTGGCGGCTGGAGATCGAAAAGACCGGCCCACAGCGGGTTTTTTTGGTGCGCATGGAACCCGGCGCCGCGATTCCGCACGGGACGCCGCATGAGGAGATTCTGGCGCAGTTTACCGAGAACCCGAACTTTCAGGAGCAGTTGAGCCGGGCGCAGGCGCTTAGCATCAACTACCTGGAGGCGGGGACGCGCCTGAGTTTCGTGGTGGTCAACCCGAGACAGACGGGTCCGGCGGAAGAGCCGTATGTGATCGCACACGAATTGGGGCATTTGTGGCTGAAAGCGCAGCGGTATCCGGCCCCGGCCTATTCAGGGGGACCGTCAAGTTGCCTGGCGATTGTGGCCGGCGACGCGGTGCAGCACATCTTGATTCGGCGGGAGATGGACCGGCGGGGAATCCCATGGAAGGCCGCCTGGGTTCGGACGCTGGAAACGGCTCTGGGAGCAATGGAGGCTCAGGACGGGGCGGGGCGTCCGGACCGCTGTCAGGCGATTGCGCAGGCGCTGCTGTGGATGGACGTCGAAGAGGGATTGAGCGAGAAGGACTGGCCGGGGCGGAGCCGGTTTCTGGATCTATTGGAGAAGCGGTTCCCGGTGATCCAGCCGGCGGCGCGGGAGTTGGCCGCGGAACTGCGGATGGTGGACGTGGCGGACAAGCCGCGGCACCGGGCCGCTCTGCAGGTGGTGTTTACGCGGTTAAAAGCACTTGCATTGACACTGCCCAACTAACTGAAAAAATTACGGAAAGCCGCCGCAACAGGCGAAAAGCGTGCTAGTTTGGTAGGAACGCCGCCCGGAGGCGTCCCGCCGACCGGCCGAACTGTAAGTCCCCTCATGAATCTCCGCTCCCTCTTCAGCCTTTTTTCTTCCGATTTAGCCATCGACCTTGGCACGGCCAACACGCTCGTATTTGCCAAGGGCAAAGGGATCGTCGTCAACGAACCGTCGATTGTCGCGATCAACAAGACAAACGGGGAAGTGGAAGCCGTGGGTAAGGAGGCGAAAGAGATGCTGGGCCGGACGCCGGGCAACATCGTCGCCATCCGGCCGATGAAGGATGGCGTGATCGCGGACTTCAAGGTGACGGAGCGGATGTTGAATTACTTCATCCAGAAGGCGCACGGGCGAAAGATGCTGGTCCATCCGCGGATCGTGATCGGGGTGCCGTCGGAGATCACGCAGGTGGAAAAGCGGGCGGTGATCGATTCGGCGTACCGCGCCAAGGCTTCGGAAGTGCATCTGGTGGAGCAGGCGATGGTTGCGGCGATCGGCGCCGGACTGCCGATTACAGAACCATCTGGAAACATGGTGGTGGACATTGGCGGGGGCACGACGGATGTTGCGGTGATTTCGCTGTCAGGCATTGTGTACGCGCGATCGGTGCGGGTGGCGGGCAACGAGATGGACGACGCCATCATGCAGTATCTGAAGCGGAAGTACAACCTGCTGATCGGGGAACGAACCGCGGAACAGATTAAGATGACGGTTGGATCGGCGTATCCTTTGGACAAACCGATCACGATGGAGATCAAGGGACGGAATCTGATCGAGGGCGTGCCGAAGACGATCACGATCGACGATTCGGAGATTCGGGACGCGCTGAGCGAGTGCGTGGCGACGATTATGAACGCGGTGCGGGTGGCGCTGGAACGCACGCCGCCGGAGCTTTCCGCCGACATCAGCGACCGAGGCATCGTGTTGACAGGCGGCGGGGCGATGTTAAAGAATCTGGACAAACGAATCCGTGAAGAAACGGGATTGCCTGTGTCGATCGCCGAGGACCCGCTGGCGAGCGTGGTGCTGGGCACGGGTAAAATGCTTACCGACTTCAAGCTGCTGCGGCGGATAGCGATCGAATAGCCGATTGGACGGCGGGAGTACCCGATGAGCCGATACCGCAACCTTGCTGTACTGGTGATTGTAATCGCCGCGCAGCTCGTGTTGCTTGCCTACCAGGTGCGGTCGAAAGAGGACGTGAGCCTGCTGCGTTCGGCGACGGTGACGGCTGTTTCCCCGCTGGCGAAAGGGTTGGACGGACTGCGTGGTTCCACGGTGGGATTTCTGGAACGCTACATTCTGCTTCTGCGTGTGGAGCAGGAGAACGAGCGGCTGCAGGCCGAATTGGACCGCATGAAGATGGAGAATCAGTTCCTGCGGACAGAGTTGACGACGGCGGACCGGGTGCGGGCGCTGGCGATGTTCCAGCAGCAGACGCGAGCGAAAACGGTGGCCGCGCGGATCATCGGCACCGGAACCGGAGCGAACTCCAAGGCGGTGTTTGTGGATCGCGGGTCCAAGGATGGCGTGCAGCGGGGAATGGCCGTGATTACACCGGACGGAATTGTGGGGAAGGTAACGTTCGTGTATCCGTCAGCGGCGCAGGTACTGCTGATCACCGACTCGTTCTTCGCAGCGGGAGTGATTTCGCAGAAGACGCGGGTGCCGGGGACGTTAAAGGGGCTGGGGCGGAGCCAGGTACTGGTGGATCACGTACAGAACGAGATCAAGGTGGAAGAGGGCGAATGGTTCTTCACCTCCGGGGATGACCGGGTATTTGCCAAGGGGCTGCCGGCGGGGCAAGTCCGGATTGTGCGGCAGGGCAAAGAGTTCAAGGAGATTTTCCTGGATCCGTCGGGCCTGCAGCGGGGGCTGGAAGAGGTCTTGATCGTCCTGGAGGGCGTGCACCAGACGATCCCGGAGGGAACCGGGCCGGCAGCGGGGCCAGTGTCGTTGATGACGCCGCCGGAGACGCAGGATGCCAAGACGCCGGAGCAGTTGGCGGCCGAGGCGGGGATACCAGTCCTGTCTACTGACGCGGACCGGTTACGAGAGAAAATCAAGCGGATCGGGGAGATTCAGGGTGTGCGGATCGGCACGGCAGGGTCGCGACTGCCGAACTTCAACATGGATCCAAACCAGGTGACGAGGCCGCAGGCGCCGATCCTGGCGCCGCCGCCGAAACCGGCGGAGGCCAAGCCGGCCGCCGAAACGCCGGGAGCGGGAGAAGGGACCGCCGCGCCGGCGACGCCGGTGCAGCAGCCGTAACGATGCCCGATCTCTCTGAACAGATACTGATCGACAATCCGCGGCGGGGCAAGATCTCCAAGTTCCGGACCGTGTGGTTGATCTTCGTTCCCCTTGCTGCAATCGCGTTTCAGGTGAATATTCCGCTGTTCTTCCGGCATCTGGCGTACCTGGAATTGCCGTTGCTGGTGACGGTGTATTTTTCCCTCATGAGGCGGAACCCGATCGGGGGCACGTTGGTGGGCGCGGCCATCGGCCTGCTGCAGGACGCGCTGTCGCACCAGCCGTTGGGGATCTTCGGGATGGTAAAGACGCTCGTGGGTTACTTCGCGGCCTCGATTTCCATCAAGATCGATGTGGACAACACGGCGATACGCTGTGGACTGTCGTTCTTCTTTTTCTTCTTCCACCAGTTTTTTATCTGGATTCTGGTGCGGGCATTGCTGGGACAACAGGTGGATTTCGACCTGACGCAGACGCTGCTTTTCGGCGTGCTGAACTCGCTGGTAGCCATCCCGCTGTTTTTGATTCTGGATAAACTACGGGAGAGGGGCTAAGGAGAGCAATGTTGGCGCGGCTACACCCGAACCCAAACGATCCGTTGGAAGAGAACAAGCTGGACCCGTCGATCCTTCATGACGATACGACGTTTGCGGCGGGAAAAATTGCGTTTTTCCAGTACGTTTCGGTGGCCGTGTTCCTTTTTCTCATTTCGGGTTTCTGGAAGCTGCAGGTGCAGAACAATGAGCTGTACGAGGAGGCAGCGGACCGGAACCGGATCAAATCGACGCCGATCCTTGCGGCACGGGGGAAGATCCTGGACCGGGAGGGGCGCACGATCGTTGACAACCACTCGTCGTTTTCCGTGCTGCTGTCACGAGAAAATCTCAAGGATGAGCACCTGCCGGGCATTGCCGCGGGTTTGAACCTGGACTACGACGAACTGGTGGCGCGCCTGCGCCGGTTCCGGTCGAGACCGAAGTATCAGGCGATTGTGATCAAGGAAGAGCTGACGCCGGCCGAGATCGCCTTTGTGGAGTCCCATAAGGACCCGGATACGTATCCGGAACTGGAAATGGTGCACGTGCAGCACCGTCTGTACCCGCGAGATAATCTGCTGGCACACGTCATCGGGTACGTTGGCGAAGTGACGGAGGCGGAGCTGGATCTGGCCGACTTCGCGCAGTATAACCAGGGAGACGTGATCGGGAAGGCGGGTATTGAACGGCAGTACAACGACATTCTGATGGGCGTTGACGGACAGCGGCAGGTGGTAGTGGACAACAAGGGGAACGAGCGGGAGGTGATCGGCTACAAACCGGCCGACCCGGGACGTTCGCTGCAGTTGACGGTGGATCTTGACCTGCAAGTGGTGGCGGAACTGGGAATGGAGGGGAGACGCGGCGCCGTGGTGGCGCTGGACCCTCGAAACGGTGAGGTGATGGCGATGGTTTCGCGTCCGGCGTTCGACCCCAACAAGTTCGCCGGGCGGATCCGGCGGAAGGACTGGGACGAGATCATCTACAACCCGGAGAAGCCGATGCTGAACCGGGCGATTCAGTCCAACCTGGCGCCGGGTTCGACGTTTAAACCGCTCGTGGCGCTGGCGGCCTTGGAGAAGGGCATCATCGACGAAAACACAACATTCCATTGCCCTGGTGGAATGAGCATCTACGGGCATTATCACAGCTGCCACAACAAGCGGGGACACGGAACGGTGAACCTGCACCGGGCGCTGGCGGTGAGCTGTGACGTGTACTTCTACAACGTCGGCAACCGGCTAGGAATCGACAATCTGGCAAAGTACGGAGAGATGGCGAGCTTGGGGAAGGAGACGGGCATCGACCTGCCGTTCGAGTTTCGCGGCATTCTGCCATCATCGCGATGGAAGGCGCGTACACTGCGGCAACAGTGGTTTCCTGGGGATACGATTTCGGTCTCGATCGGGCAGGGCTACCTGACGATGACACCGCTGCAACTGGCCGTGATGACAGGCGGAATCTCTATGGGCGGTGTGTGGCAGAAGCCTCACCTGGTGAAGGACCCGGCAAAAATCGAGCCACGCCGTGGGGACGTGAGCCTGGACAACGTGAACCAGGTTATCTACGGAATGTACGGAGTGGTGAACCAGGGGGGTACGGGCGGCGCGGCCCGGCTGCCGGGAATTGAAGTCTGCGGAAAGACGGGCACCGCGCAGTTGGCGTCAAATCAGCTGATCCGGTCTTCGGCCCGGCTGGCCGCGGAACTGAAGGACAATGCATGGTTTGTCGCTTTTGCGCCGCGAGTAAACCCGGAAATCGTCGTGGCGGTGCTGTTTGAGGCGGGCGGACACGGCGACCAGGCAGCACCGATCGCGCGGGATGTGATGAAGGCGTATTTCGACAAGAAAAACCGAAACGTGAATCGGCTGCCGACGCTGGCGCTGGCGCCGCACGGGGCGCGGGGATTTGCAAACTAAGTAAGATGGCGAGTTACCGATCAATCAAGGATTTTGACTGGGGGCTGCTGCTGATCTCGCTGCTGATTGCAGGGATGGGGATTCTGCAGATCTTTTCGGCCGGGCAGGGGACGAAGTGGAAAGAGCTGTGGTGGAAGCAGATCATCTTCCTCTGCGTCGGACTGGCATTGATGTGGCTGATCTCGCTGATCGACTACCACACGCTATTGGGGCAGGTTCCAATCCTTTATGGCGCGACCATTCTGCTGTTGATCGTAACGGCATTTTTCGGAGTCAAGATCTTCGACTCGCGGCGGTGGATTCAACTACCGGGCGGGTTTCTGTTTCAGATATCGGAGTTCGCCAAGATCGTCATGGTGCTACTCGTCGCTCGATTCCTGACCGAACTACGGACGGAGTCGATCCACTGGAAAGACCTGCTGAAGCTATGTGCGCTCGTGGGCTTGCCCATGCTGATGGTGATGCGACAGCCGGACCTGGGAACATCATTGACCTACGTTCCGATTCTGGCGATGGGCGTTTTTCTGGCGGGCCTGCGGTGGCAGTATACGCTGCTGATCGCGGCGCTGGCAGTCGTGATGATCCCAACCAGCTGGTTCATGCTGAAGGACTATCAGAAGTCACGCCTGCAGACGTTTCTGGACCCGGGACGCGATCCCAAGGGCGATGGATATCAGGTGATCCAGTCGAAAATCGCGATCGGGAATGGCGGGATGTGGGGGAAGGGCGTGACGAGAGGAACGCAGACGCGGTACCAGTTCCTACCGGTACCCCATACCGATTTTGTGTTCGCTGCATTCGCCGAGGAGCATGGGTTTGTGGGGGTTGTATTCGTACTGGGACTCTACTTTCTGCTATTCATGCAGATTGTACAGAATGCACAGGCTGCGCCCGACCGGGGAGGCATGTACATCTGCATGTGCATTGTGGCAACTCTGCTGTTCCATTTGCTGGTGAACGTGGGAATGGTGATGGGCCGGATGCCGGTGACGGGAATCCCGCTGCCGTTGATGAGCAACGGGGGCTCGGGAATGCTGAGCGTCTTCCTGATGATAGGACTGGTGAACAACGTCCGCTTGCGCCGCTTTGTAAACTGAACCCGCGCCTTAGTGGGACGCGCCGGCTGGGACCGATTCGGATTCCTTGTGGGAAGGAGCGGGAGCGATGACCTGACTGCGGGCGGCACGCTTCTCCGGACTGTAACGCTCCCGAATCGGCCGGAAACTCCAGAAGTTATTCCGGCAGTATTCACACCGGACAGCCTTGGCGCCGACGGCGAGCATGAACCGCGTCCAGAAGGGCGTCGAGTAGTTTTCCCGATTCCAGCGAGACAGATCCATTCGGTGGCACAGAGAGCACTTAGCAAAGCAAACGTGCCGGAGGTTATCGATATTCGCCACGAAGAGGTGACCGCACAACTCGCAGCGAAAATGGTAGATGCCAAAGACCCGCAGAATCTTTCGCAAACCCACCTTGCGGCGCGATAAGCGGACCTCCTCCGAATGACACTGGGGGCAGGCCAATTGCATGGATTTCCCTTATGATACAACCACATGTACTGGGTTGTACCCGCAAATTCATACAAAAAGTTGCAGTACTTGCGAGGTCCTCATGCCTCTCCTGGTATCAGCGCGGGGATAGTACACGTGCGGAAGCGACGTATTCGGACCGGAAAGCCCGGAACGCCTCGGCAAGACGAGGAATGAGCGCCGAGGGGGTGGAGCGAAGCCGCAGGCCATCGACAGAGGCGACCGGAAGCAGGTCGCGGGTGGAAGAAGTGATGAAGAGGGCGTCGGCAGCTTCGAGATCTGCGGGGAGGAGGTGATGCTGGCGGAAGGAGACGCCAGGTATTTGAATCGCTTCCAGAAGGATTTCGCGGGTGATACCGGGAAGGCAACCCGAGTCCAGAGGGGGTGTCAGAACATCCGAGCCGGAGATGGCAAAGATATTGGCCGAGGTACACTCGCTGACGCGGCCATGTTCGTCGAGGAGAACGACCTCATCGAAGCCGCGTTCATGCGCCTCTTCGTGCCAGGCAAGATTCTGCGCCCAGGAGGTGAGCTTGGCACCGCGGAATTCGCAGGCGCCGTGGCGGGCATCGGATTTCAGCGCAAGGCGGACGGACTCGCCCCACTGACGGAGACCGGTGGAAAACGCGACGATATCGAAGCGGCGGGTAAGCCCCGGGGCTTCGAACAGCCCTCCATGGTTGCGGACAATGGCAACGCGAAGCGTTCCATCGGCTACCTGATTGGCAGCGATGAGTTTGCAAAGGGAGCTATGGAGATCGTCCGGAGCAATGGGAATGGGAATTCGCAACCGGGCAGCATCGCGAACCATGCGGGCCCAATGGCGTTCCCAGGCAAACAGGACGCCGTCAGCAACGCGGAGGGTGCTGAAGACACCCCAGCCATTGAGGAAGCCGACCTGGCCGGGAGAGAGGCAGGGTTCGGTGGTTTCACGAATGGCGTCATTGTGCAGCAGGAAGCGGTGCATACCCCTTATTCTACAGGGCGGCCGGGACAGGTAACATGGAAGGACATGCGGATCGAGGTGGCCGGAGCCGGCATCATCGGATTGTCCATTGCGTGGCGGTTGGCGCAGGCGGGAATGGAAGTAGTGCTGCGGGACGCAGGAGGGGTGGCGGGCGAGTCGAGTTGGGCGGGGGCCGGAATGCTAACGCCGGCGGGCGAGTTCCGGGAGGAGTCGCGCTGGACGCGGCTGGCGATTGAGGCGCTGGCTGGGTATGGGGCGTTTGTGGAGGAGTTGACCGCGGCAAGCGAGGTGGAGATTGACTACCGGGTCTGCGGCACTTTGGAACTGGCGTTCACAGAGGAAGAGAAACTCGAGCTGGATAGGCCGCGACCGGAGGGAATCCGGATGGAGGAGGTTACCACGGCGAGTTCCCGCTACTTCGCCCCAATCCCGGTAACTGGGGTGAAGGCGGCGCGCTGGTTTCCAAACGAGGCGGTGGTGAACCCTCGCGATGTGTGCGCAGCACTCGTGAAGGCGTGCCGGGCACTAGGGGTAGAGATACGGGACAAAGATGCGGTGACGGAAGTTGCGGGCCCGGTGGTGATCGCGGCGGGCGCGTGGGCGAGCCGGATCGGCGGACTGGAAGGCGTGCCGCGGGCGTTTCCAGTGAAGGGCCACCTGCTGGGCTACCACTGCAAGAAGGAGTCGATGCCGCCGATCGTGCGGCACGGGCATTGGTACGCGCTGCAGAGGAGCAACGGTTATACGATTTTCGGTTCGGACGCGGCAGCTGAAGTCTGGGATAAGGAACCGGAAGCCAAACGGGTAGCCGCATTGCAGGTGGAGGCAAGGCGTTTGCTGCCGCGACTTCTGGACCGGGATCCGGATGATGTCTGGACAGGACTGCGCCCTTGGTCGGAGGCGGGAGAACCGGTGGTTGGAAAGCTGGATGGGCGGGATGTGTGGCTGGCTTACGGGCACTACCGGAACGGGATCCTGCTGGCGGATGTGACGGCACGGATGATAACGGAATCCGTCATTGCCAGTTCGGGAAGGGGTTGACGCGTCCGCGGGTGCAGGACTCGATGAGATCGGCCACACGCGAACGGCGGCGGAGGAGGGATTCCAGAAGCCGGGTAAGCTGATCTCGGTCGTCACCGGGAAGCCAGGAGGGGGGCGTTTCGCGAAGGATGCGGTCCATCAGCTCTTCTGGAAAGTGGCGAATGCGTTCGAGCCAGGGATCGAAATCGCTGAGCCCACGGACCGACTGGTAGACGATGGGGCGGAAGAAGAGACCGAACATGGGCGCATCGCGAAACTCCCAGTTGGGGCCGTCAAACAGGTATCCGTGATCCATCATCTGTGCGACGAAGCCGACCTGCAAGGGGTTGGCCGGAGAATTTGGACGGAACTCAGCGAGGCGAGCGCGGAAGAAAATGGCCTGGCGGGAGTCCGCGTTGCCCGCCCATTTATCGAAGGCGAGGACGCCGAGGAAGTCTTCGGGATTGGCGACCTTTTTCATGAGGGCATCGGGAAGAATGTCATAGACGGCCTGGGACATGGGGTTACCGGGAAAGCGGGAACCGAAGTGCCAGCCAGGAGAGACTTCGCGGCGGGAGGAACCAAGTTGGATATAGATTTCCGGGAACTCGCGAAGGAAGTCAGGGGTCAGTTCAATGATTCGCGTTTCGGGCTGGGCGACCTGGAGGTGAGAAAGCAGGATGGAGGCGGCGTACTCGTTGACGAGGACGCGCCGGTGCTGGGGATTATCGAGGAACTTGACGACGTAGTGATAGCCGTCGGCGCCTTCGATCAGGAAGGACTGAGCGCCGCCGCGCATGCGGCGCAGAGGACGACGGGCGAGAACGGGCATCTTAGACTAGTCTAGAGTTATGGCAGATGAAAAAGCACCCGAGACAAAACCGGGAGAGAAGAACAATCGAGACGAAGTGGCACTGGAGCTGACGAAGTTCATCGCGGTGACGACGGGCTACGGGAAAGGCACGCCGGCGGCGGGCTTCACGGGAAAAGGAACGGTCCGGACGCCAGAAGAGTACGCGGACGCGCTGCTGGAGCTATTCCAGAAGTGCCGGAAGGCAGTGGCGCAGCCAGTGCCGGAAGCGGAATAGCCTGGAAGGAGTGGAAACGCCCGTCCACGGATTGCGTTGGGCGGGCGTAATTGCGAGCAGTCTAGCCGCGGCGCCGGGAAGCGGCGGTTCGGGCAGCAGAGGTGGCGGGAGCCGCGCGGCGGACGGTCGGTTTCACGGCGGATTTGGTCCGGGTGCTGGCGCGGACCGCGGGGCGTCTGGCGGCGGCCCGGTAGGAAGAGCGCGGCTTGGCTTTAGCCGTGAAGACAGGCTGCGGTGTGGTGGGAATCACCACAAGGGAACCAGGCGCGAGCGATTCCAGATTGGCCGCAGCGGGATTGGCCGACTGCAATAATGAGACTTGGCTCCGATAGCGAGTTGCCAGGTTAGCGAAGGTTTCCCCCTCAAGCGCGCGATGAAGGCGCCAGGAAGCGCGGCGTTCGGAGGGAACCAGTTCCAGGCCCGAAATGAGAGTGGGACCGGTGCCGCGGGGGATATGGAGTTTGTAGCCGGCAGGAGCAAAGTCGCGAAGCAGAGCCGGGTTATACTCCTTGAGTTCGGAGACGGGCAGGCCGAGGATATCGGAGACGAGCGCGAGGCTGGTGAGGGAGTGGAGTTCCACGGAGTCGTAGAGGAGTGGCTCGTCGGGAATAATGGCGTCGATGCCGTAGTTGGCGGGATTCTTGGACATGATGGTCATGGCCAGAATGATGGGAACGTAGTTAGAGGTTTCCAGCGGGAGGGTACCGCGCGATCGAAGTTCCCACACGTCGGCATAACCCGTCTTGGCAACGGCCTTGTCGACATTTCCCTGACCGCAATTATAGGCGGCAATTGCCAGATACCAGTCGCCGAACTCGTGATAGAGATCGCGGAGGTGGCGGGCGGCGGCGCGGGTGGCCATTTCGGGATCGAATCGCTCGTCGACCCACTGGTCGTGCTTGAGGCCGTACTTGGCGCCCGTTTCGCGAATGAACTGCCACATACCGCCGGCGTGCATATAGCTCATGGCGCGCGGGAGGAAGCCGCTTTCGGCCTGCGCGAGGAAGATGAACTCCTGCGGGATACCTTCTTCGTCAAGGATGCGGGAAATCATCGGTTTGTAGCGGCCGGCGCGTTTTAGGCCGGCGACAAGCGTGCGGTGGCCGCGTTCACCGGAGAAGTAATTGATGAAACTGAGAACAGCGTCGCTGGCCTCCAGGGGCAACTGGCTGACAGTGGCCCCAACTTCCTCGCGCACTTTCAACTTCAGCTTGGGGTCGACAGGGAAAGTAAGCGAGAGAATGTCGTCGATGGGAGCCTTGTCGTAGGAGGGTTCTGCAGGCGAGTCGGACTGGAGGGAATCGACGTCCAGAAGGTAGATCTTCCGAACCAGTTCGTCGAAGCGCTTGTCAAAAGAGGAACGGTTGACGGGTTCGGATGCGTTGGCGAGGATGCTATCGACGGCTTCGTCGAAGAGCTTACGGGCGGCATCGCGGTGGCCGGCGTGGTAGAGCTTATAGCCCTCCGCGTAAAGGGCCTCCGCACGGGCGACACGTTCCTCTTTCCAACTGGGCTTTGGAGGAAGGGCTGCGTTGAGAGGAGCCGGGGCCGCCGGAATGGAACGAACGGCGTCGGCGGTACGGGTATTGCCATCGGCTTCGCCTGATTCAGACTTCGCGGCGAAGGCCAAAGGAGGTAACCCCTGCGCGGGGGTAGGCTGCGAGAGAGCCGCAATCGCCACGAGCAAGCACGCGACGGTCACGAAGCGGGCTGCGGCCGGATTGAGGGACCGCAGGACTGGGACAACGCTCATTCCATCTCCAGGCAGAGTTTGAATTTCGGGTTACATTGCAACCCTTTGACCTTACTATAAGCAGGACTCATGATTCAACCAGCAACGAAAGCACCGCTGGACGGGCTATCGGCAGAATGAAGGGAGAACAGGAGGGGTACCCGGACTGCGGGATCCGGGAACCCCTCCAAGCGACGGCCTACTCGTCGTCGTCGGCCGCGTGAACACCGGCCGCCTTTGCGGCGGCGATGATTTTATCGGCCTGGGCGGGCGGGACGTAGTCGTAGTGATCGAACTCCATGGAGAACGAGCCGCGGCCTTGGGTTTTGGCGGTGAGGTCGTTCTGGTAGGTGAGCATTTCGGCCATGGGGATCATGGCGCGGATGACCTGGGTGGGACCCTTGGTTTCCATGCCGTTCATGCGGCCGCGGCGGCCCGTGACGTCGCTCATGAGGTCGCCGGCGAATTCGACGGGTGCCTGGATTTCGACGCGCATCACGGGTTCAAGGAGGACGGGCTTGGCCTGTAGCATGGCCGCTTTGTAGGCTTTGCGGGCGGCGAGCTTGAAGGCGAGTTCGGAGCTATCGACGTCGTGATAGGAGCCGTCGTAGACGGTGACCTTGAAATCGACCATGGGGTAGCCGGCGAGGAAGCCGCTGGTGGCGGTCTCGAGGATGCCCTTTTCGACGGCGGGGATGTAGTTGCGCGGGATGGCTCCGCCGAAGACGTCGTTGGCGAACTCAAAGCCGGCGCCGCGTTCGAGAGGCTCCATGCGGATCCAGCAGTCGCCGAACTGGCCATGGCCGCCGGTCTGCTTCTTGTGGCGCCCTTGCGCGGAGGCGGAGGCGCGGATGGTCTCGCGGTAGGGGATCTTGGGCGCCTGGAGAGCCACATCGAGGTGGTATCGCCGTTTGAGTTTGCTGACGACGGTTTCGATGTGGGCCTGACCTGTGCCGTGGAGGAGGAACTCCTTGGTCTGCGGGTCGCGATCGAAGCGGAGGCAGAGATCCTCTTCCATGAGTTTGAAGATGGTCTGGCCGAGTTTGTCCTCATCGTTGCGGCTCTTGGCGGTGATGGCGTAGGCGATGGAGGCTTCCGGGAGTTCGACGGGGGCGTACTGAATGGGCGCCGCCTTGTCGTAGAGGGTGTGGCCGGTGAGGGAGTCTTTCAGTTTGGCGACGGCGCCGATATCGCCGGCGCGGAGTTCGGTAACGGGGATGAGGGTCTTGCCGAGGGGGCACGCCAGGTGGGCGAGACGCTCATCGGTGCCGGTGGCGGCGTTGATGAGATGGGCATCGTTGCGGACCACGCCACTGACGACGCGGAAGAGAGAGATGCGGCCGGCGAAGGGATCGGCTAGCGTCTTGAAGATGAAGATGGACGCGGGTTCGGCGTCGGAGCGTTTGCGGACCATGCGCTCGCCGTTCCAGGAGCCAAGGGCGCTGTCGCGTTCGGTGGGAGCGGGCAGGACTTCGGCGAACTGGTCGAGCAATTGCCCGGTGCCGATGTTGTGGAGGGCGGAACAGCAGAAGACGGGGAAGAGGCGGCGGTCCTGGATGGCCTGTTTGAGGCCGTCGACGATGTGCTCGACGGGGAGGGTGCCTTCAGCGAAGAACTCTTCGAGAAGTTCGTCGTTGCCTTCGGCGACCATTTCGACGAGGACTTCGTGGGCTTCCGTGGCGGCAGCGTCGAGATCGGCGGGGATGTCCTCTTCCCTGCCCTTGCCATCGCCGTCCGGGGAATAGATCCAGGCGCGCATGCGAACGAGGTCGATGACACCCTTAAAGTCACGTTCCGAGCCGATGGGGAGATGAATGGGAACGGCACCACGGCCGAAGGCGTCGTGGATGCTTTCGAGCGCGCGATCGAAACTGGCGCGCTCGCGATCGAGCTTATTGATTATGAAGACGCGAGGAATGTTGGCATCGGCACAGAGATTGTAGACGTGTTCGGTGCCGACTTCGACACCGGCTACGCCATCGACGAGGACAGCGCCAGCGTCGGCGCCAGCGAGTGCCGCCTTGGTTTCAAACAGAAACGAGTTGAAGCCGGGCGTATCGACGAGGTTGATCTTGTTCTTTTTCCACTCAACGGGGGCGACCGAGGCGGAGATGGTGATCTTGCGGGCCACCTCCTCTTCATCGAAGTCGGTAGGGGTATTGCCCTCATCGACGCGAGTTAGCCGGGCGGAAGCCCCGGCGGTATAGAGCATAGCGGCGGCAAGCGATGTCTTTCCGCTATGAAGATGCCCGACCAGCGCGACGTTGCGCAGGTCGGAGCCGTCATAGACCTTCATGATGACTGCTCCTTTCCCTATAGGAGCTTCCGAACGGCCCCCACAGGTGCCTGGAATGTCTCCCGCAAGCAGCGAGGCAAGAGGGAGAAGCCGGATGGTAACAAAGTTGAAAGAGGAATGGAATCCCGGCTAGAGGTACTTGTTGCGGAAGTAGTCGAAGTAGAGAGCGGGCTTGGAGTAAGAGTCGCCGGCGGAGCCGGAGTCGTTGAGGCCCCAATAGTATTCGCGGAAACGGACGGATTTGACGGGGTGGGGTGCGTATTTCGAGAGAAAAGCGGTTAGGGAGGCGCCGTTCTTTTCAAAATCGCCGCGGTACCACTCGAAGATCTGGCTGACTTCGGCGGCGCCGGTGGAGCGGTCGACGGTATT
The DNA here is from genome assembly GCA_964632345.1 of uncultured Solibacteraceae bacterium. Lineage (GTDB taxonomy): Bacteria > Acidobacteriota > Terriglobia > Bryobacterales > Bryobacteraceae. The sequence goes on from CAZWDD010000071.1 coordinate 17,197, forward strand.
GAGAGAGGGGACGGCGAGCCAGCGGCGGGTGTTGTCGTCGAGCTGGGCGTCGAGCTTTTCGGCGAGGTAGGCTTCGCGGCGGAGCGGGGGGCAACTGCGGGCGGCGCAGACGAGGACGGAATGGACGCGGGGGTCGCCGAGATCGCGGAGTTCGGTTTCGATCTGGTCGAGAGAGTAGCGGCGTCCATTGACGGTGTGGCGGACTTCGGTGAAGGGGTGGCGAGTGCGCCAGATGGAGGGGATGGGGTAGTGGGAGGCGACCCAGCGGACGGTGAGGGCGTTGTAGGCATTGATCATGGCGGCCTTGGATTCGGCCGGGGTGAGTGAGGCGGGCCAGGGCTGGGCGAGGGTGCCGATATAGGCGTCGAGAGCGGGGAGGGATTGGCGGGAGAGGGCAGCGTAGTTGACGCGGGCCTGGTGGGTGACGTGGCGATGGATAATGGCGGTCCAGCGAACGAGGGAGAGGGACGCGGCGAGAAGAAGGAAAGAAAGAGACACGTTAGATTCCATGATAGATTCACGAATGATGCGCCGAAGAGAACTGATTTCGCTGGCCGTACCGGCCCTGCTGCACGCCCAGGAAAAGGCCCGGATGAACGGGCCGGCGACGATACGGGCAGTGGAGGTGATCCGCGTGGAGGGGACGCGGAAATATGAGGCGGGGGATGCCAAGCGGCAACACCAGGTGAACCCGCTGCATGTCTACGAGGAACACCGGCCGGCGGAGTACCGGGAGACGACGCGGCCGGCGGGCGAGGCAAAGGCGACGGCGCTGTATCTGCGGATTGCGACCGAGGAGGGCGTGGAGGGGCTCTACGGGCCAATCGACATCGAGGCGGCAATCGTGGTGTATCAGCAGTTGCGGCCATTCCTGACGGGGAAGGACGCGCTGGCGGGGGAGACGTTGTGGGACAAGCTGCACCGATCGAACCGGCACTCGCGATCGAGCCACTTCATGATGGCGATCAGCGCGGTGGACAACGCGCTGTGGGACCTGCGAGGGCGGTACTATTCGACGCCGGTCTACCGGCTGCTGGGCGGGCCGACGCGGAAGCAGGTGGAGGCGTATGGGAGCTGCCTGGGGCACAGCGTGGAGCCGGAGCGGATGCGGAAGACGGCGGCGGAGTACAAGCAGCAGGGGTTCCGGCATCAGAAGTGGTTTCTGCCGTGGGGACCGGGCGACGGGCCGGCGGGGTTGCAGAAGAATGTAGACATGGCACGGCATCTGCGGGAGGCACTGGGCAACGACGCCGACATGATGTTCGACGCCTTCATGGGTTGGGACGTGAACTACGGGGTGCAGTGGGCCAAGCAGGTGGAGCAGTACCGGCCGCGGTGGATAGAAGAGGCATTTCACCCGGATAAAATGGAGAGCTTCGCGGCGCTCCGGCGGGCGACTTCCGTGCCGGTGGCGACGGGAGAGCACTTCTACGGGCGGTGGGAGGCGATGCGATTTCTGCAGGCCGGGGCGATCAGCGTGGTGCAGGCGGACCCGGAGTGGTGCGGGGGCGTGAGCGAACTCGTAAAGATCTGCCATATTGCGTCGAGCTACGACGCGCAGGTGATTCCGCACGGACACAATGTCCACGCGGCGCTGCATGTAGTGGCGGCGCAGAGCCCGATGACGTGTCCGCTGGTGGAGTACCTGATCAGCAAGATGAGCAGCTACTACTGGTTTGAGAAGTGGGACCCGAAACCGGTGAACGGGAAGATCACGCTGCCGGAGACGCCCGGATTCGGCATCGCGCTGGACGAAGCGAAAATTACGCGGCGCAGCGTGGCAACCTGGGGATAGAGTGGAATCCATTTATTACGTGATGAGTTGGCTGTGCCACCGGCGCTGCCGGCACTGCTACGAAGAACGGTTCCGGCCGTACGCGGGGGACGAGTTCAAGAGCGTGGTGGAGGAGGCGCAGCAATGCTTTCCGCGGGTGATTGCGAACCTGCCGGAGCGGATGACCTACCTGGACGCGGCGGCAGGTCCGGGGGAGCACCGGGGCCGGATCATCCTGGCGGGAGGCGAGATCCTGTTGGACCCGATCCGGGAGACGGTGTTGTACCCGGCGTTGGAGATGCTGGCGGCGAAGTATCGCGACAAGGGCGGCGTAAAGCTGATTGTGCAGACGACGGGCGACACGCTGCGGCCGAAGATGGTGGAGGAACTGCTGGCGCGGGACGTTTGGATGATCTCGGTATCGGGGATCGATTCGTTCCATGAGGGGTTGGAGACGATCGGGGCGCAGCAGGCGATGGTCGACAAGCTGACGAAGATGTTTGACGCCGCCGGGATGACACCGTTCGAGCATGTGGCCGACAAGACGGGCGACGCGGCGGAAGAGGGGCGGCACTATCAGTTCTTCGGAGCGCAGCCAGGGACGTGGATCGGGCAGTTGTGGCCGCGCGGGCGGGCGTGGGCAAACGGACTGAGCACGGCGACGATCAACGACAACTTCTGCAATCAATGGTCGGGCGGGCTGAACTTTCTGCAGTACCGGCAGCGGGGCTCGGAGGTTTCGATTGAGCCGAACGGAAACGTCTATCCGTGCTGCGCGAAGACAAAGAAGCCGATCGGCTCACTGCTGGAGGAGCCGCTGGAGGCAATCCTCGAACGGCTGCAGGGGAACCCGGTTTATGAGGCGATCTCGATGGGGCATCCGGAGCGGATGGGTATCGCCAAGGGCTGGACGGTGGAGCGGTTCCTGGAAGAGTCAACGGTGACGCGGCCCGACGGCAGCCGGTATCAGAATCTCTGCATCGGGTGCGACCGTTTCCACGACGCGTTTCTTTAGTGGAAGACCTGCTCGACTGGGACGATCTCGACGTGTTCCGGCTTGAGGGCGAGCTTTTTCGTGGAAACGATTTTGTCCTCTTCGAGAATGTCGCCCGGCTTGGGTGAGTTGTACTTCATGGGGGAAGGAGCGTCGGAGAGGAGTTGCTGGCGCAGGGCTGCGGCGTTGTCGGAGATGGCGACGATGCGGAGACGGTCCTTGCGGAGATGGCGGCGGATGGCCTTCTGCACATCCTCGTGCGTGAGCTTCTTCAGCGCGGCGCGGATGTAGGCGGTGTACTCGGGAATGCCGTAGGCCTTGCTGTCGATGGCGTAGCCGAGTTCGTCGCTCTTGGTCTTCATGAGCAGGTTGACATTGAGGGCGAGGAAGTCTCGGGTGGCTTCGAAGTCGGATTCGGTGAGGCCTTTTTCGATGAGGCGATCGAGTTCGAAGAGGGCGAGGCGGAGGGCGAAGTGGGCGGTGGGTGGTTCGACGGGACGGATCCAGATCTGGAAGATCTGGGAGCGGCGGAAGAGGTTGGGGTCGGGCTGGAACTGGAACATGCCGCGGGGGAAGTACTCGATGTAGGAGTAGTCACCGTAGTTGAGGCCGCGGATTTCGCGCATGCGCTGATAGAGGTTGCCGCCGCTGGAACGGTGGGGCCCGAACCAGGTGTTGGCGACGAGGAGGGCGGCGAAATCGGGGTGAGCGCGGGTGACATCGATAGGGAAGCCGAGGGAGTAGGCAACGGCGCGGGTCTTCTTGTCGACGATGGTGACGCGGGTTTGCTCGATGGGGGCGACGGGGGGCAGCTTGACGGTGGAGGGCTTGCCCTTGGAGAGTTTGGCGAAATCCTTCTTCATGCGTTCGACGAAGCCGGGCGGATACTTGCCGGCGACGCCGATGGTGAGATTGGCCTGGGTGATGTGGGCTTTGTAGAAGGCCTGGAGATCGGCGAGAGACATGGCCTCAATAGCGGTAACGGTGCCGAGGCTGTGGTGCTGGTAGGGGTGGCCCTGGTAGAGGAGCGAGTAGAGCACCTCCTTGCCGAGCTCCTCGTCGTTGTTTTCGCGGAGGGAGAGGCGGAGGGCGTTTTTCTGATTGTCGCGGACGCGTTT
>CAZWDD010000072.1:0-20977 GCA_964632345.1 uncultured Solibacteraceae bacterium
CAGCGGCGGCGCAACCGGCCGCCCGGCCGAACATTCTATTCGCCATTTCCGACGATCAGTCGTGGCTGCATACGAGCGCGGCGGGCGATCGGGTGGTCCGGACGCCGAACTTCGACCGGGTGGCCGAGGCCGGCGTGCTGTGCCGGTTCGCGTTTGCGTCCTGTCCGGGGTGCGCGCCGTCGCGGGCATCGATCCTGACTGGCCGGTCGATCTGGGAGCTGGAGGAGGCGGGGACACATGCGAGTTACTTTCCGCGGAAGTTGACGGTGTTTCCGGACTTATTGCGGGCGGCTGGATACTACACGGGACTGACGGGGAAGGGGGCTGGCCCGGCGAACTTCAAGGAACCGGGTTGGCCGCACAATCCGGCGGGTCCGGCGTTCGATGCGAAGAAGGTGGCGAAGGGGGAACTGGAGGTCAGCACGATTGACTATGCAGCGAATTTCGGCGATTTTCTCGCCAAGCGGCCGGCGGGGAAACCGTTCTTCTTCTGGTACGGGGGGCAGGAGCCGCACCGGGGCTACCGGGAAGGATCGGGGAAGAAGGCAGGCAAGGACCCGGCGAAGGTTGTTGTCCCGCCGTTCCTTCCCGACACGCCGGAGATGCGTTCCGACATTCTGGACTACTACGAGGAGATCGAGTACTTCGACGGGCATCTGGGGCGGATGATCGATGCGTTGGAGAAGGCCGGGGAGCTGCGAAACACGATGATCGTGGTGTGTTCGGACAACGGGATGTCGTTCCCGCGGGCGAAGGCGAATCTGTATGAGTATGGGATTCATATGCCGCTGGCGATCGCGTGGCCGGCGGCGATACCGGGGGGCCGGAACCTGGATGACCTGATCAGCTTCCGGGATTTTGCGCCGACATTTCTGGAGGCGGCCGGAGTGGCCGCGCCGCCGGAGACGACGGGGCGCAGTTTTCTCGGTTCGCTGCGTTCACGGCGTTCGGGGGTGGTGGACGGTACGCGGGAATTCATCACGGCGGGCCGCGAGCGGCATTCACATTCCCGGCGGGACAACCTGGGGTATCCGTCGCGGGCGCTGCGGACGCGGCGGTATCTCTACATCCGGAACTTCAACCCGGAGTTGTGGCCTGCGGGGGATCCGCCGCTGTATGCCGATATCGACAACGGCCCATGCAAGACGGTGGTGATGAACCGGAAGGACCACTACTTTGCGCTGTCGCTGGGGAAGCGGCCGGCCGAGGAGCTGTTCGACGTGGAGCGGGACCCGGCGTGCCTGCGGAATCTGGCCGGGGAGACGGGGATGGCGGGAACGCTGGGGCGGATGCGGGCGCAGTTGGACCGGGTGCTGGCGGCGGAGAAGGACCCGCGGGTGACGGGCCGGGGATCGGTGTTTGACTCCTATCCGCGCCACTCGCCGATGCGGCCGGAGCTGGGCGGGTTTGCGGAGCAGGGGAAATATAACCCGGCGTTTATTCCGAAGTAGGGGAGCGTTCGGCGAGCATACGGAGCGGCATCCAGAGGGCGATGGCCGCGGCGACATGCTTGAGGGCGTGGCCGCTCATCTGCATGCCGAGGGCGCGGTGGATCTCCAGGTCGAGGGCCTCGAGGATTTTGGCGGCGAAGTACCAGCCGATCATCTGCCAGATGCGGATGGAGCCGGTGTAGCGGGAGGGGAAGAGCCAGAGGGCGAGGGGGATGGCGAGCATGGGGTAGAACTGGACGAGGGCATACATGCGGAGGTCGCCGGCGCCGGCGAGTTCGCTGCGGCGCCAGAGTTCGACGCTGAGGAGGCCCCAGGCGAGGAAGGGGCCGAGGAGGAGCCAGCCGGCGCGGGCGCTGATGCGTTCGGCGATGACGGCGGAGAAGACGCCCATGAAGCCGAGGGTCATGGGGAGGCGGTCCCAGAAGAGGGTCTGGTTATCGGGATTCCAGTGGTAGTAGCCGCTGCCGAGACCGATGAGCAGGCCGCTCGAGGCGACGACGAGCCAGGCCCAGCGGTCGCGGTGGTGGTGCCAGTTGGCGCGGCGCCAGACGGCGAGTCCGTAGGCTCCGACGAAGAGGAAGGGGAGGTTGGAGACGACGTTCCAGAAGTGGGGGATGCCGGCGAGGGTACGCTGGTCGGCGAAGAGGTGATACGCGGGGTCCTGCGCGGTGCGGGGGGCGAGGTAGGCCCCCACGACCGCGATGAGTGCGAGCAGGTAAAGAGCGGCGACCTTCACTCGATCCGCGCGCCGACGCGGATGCGAACACCGGGCTGGCTGGCGACGCCGCCGGCGGTGACGAGGAGGGGATGGTCGCCGGGCTCAATGGAGGGGAGGCGGAACTGGCACTGGATGGCGCCTTCGGCCTGGCCGTCGGGGGAGAAGCAGGCGATGAGGTCTGCGACGACGCCGGCGACCTTGATTTCGACGGGAGCGAGGGGACGCGGCCCCTGGCCGGGTTCGGGCCGGTTGCCGTCGGAGCCGGGCGGGTCCGTCTGGCCGAGGCCCGTGAGGGCGATGGTGACGAGGGTGCCGGCGGGTGCTGGGTTGTCGGCGTTGGGAGCGCCATCCTCATTGAAGCCGACGGCGAAGCCGCGCCCGGAGCCGTTGACGGTGTAGATACCGGGGGCGGTGTCGGCGACGCGGACCTCGAGGTCTCTGCTGGAGAGGGTATCGACCTCGACGCGGACCTTGGCGGAAGCGCGTCCGGCGACGGCGAAGGGGACGGCGACGGTCAGCTGGTTGGGCTGTTGGGCGAGGAGAGGAGCGCGATTGGCGTCGAACCAGACGCGGACATCCTGGCCTTCGAAGCCGCCGTAGAGGGTGGCATGCTGGCCCGGGGCGACGGGTCCGGGGAGAGTGGACGCGTCGTTGGTGACGGAGAGAATCCAGGGGGCCTCGCGGCCGGCAGGGGAACCCTGCGGGGGGACGACGGTGAGGAGGACGGGGATGCGGACGCCGCCAGCAGCGCTTTCGATGGCGATCTCGCCTTCGAGGCGGAGGACGGTGGTGGTGGCCTGGGGCAGGCGGTCGCGGCGGAGGGTGGCTTCCAGGCGGGCCGGGGTGGCGCCCTTGTCTGGTGTTACCGAGAGCCACTCCGGCATGGAACGGATGGTGTATTCGGCCGGGAAGAGGGAGTCTGGCCGGCTGAGGTCGAATAGCTGCGGGGCGGCGTCGCGGCCTGTCTCGACGAGATAGACGAGGGCAGCGGGGTCAGCACGGAGTGCGCCGGGGCCGGCGATGGAGAGGAATACGGTGATGATGCCGACCTCTTCGGTGCCGCGGCGGAAACGGATCTCGCCGCGATAGTTGCCGGCGCCGAGGAACTGCGGGCTGACGCTGATTTCCAGGTCCTCCGGGGTGCGGCCGGCGCGTTTGCCGAGGTTGATCCAGGTGACGGTGGCGGAGGCGTCCCAATCGACGGGGAGGCCGGAGGAGGAGAGAATGACGGTCTGGGAGGGCGGGACGCCGGCGCCCTGGCGCCAGTCAAAGAAGAGGGAGCTGCGGCTGGGGATGACGGAGCCGGGCAGGCCCGGGGTAGCCGAGTCGGTAACGAAGAGGGTGACATTGACCGGGTAGCTGGTGCGGAGGTTGTTGATGGGGTTCGTTGTGACGGCGACGACGGCGCCTTTGTGTTCCCCCGGGGCAAGACCGGAGGCATCGGCAAGGATGGTGGCACCGGTGGGGGTGCGGGCCGCGGTGGGATTGGCGCGGAGCCATGGGACGGTGGGGGTGAACTCGACATCGAGATTCTGGTTGACGCCATCGACCTGAATATTCCAGGAGGCGAAGGGGCTGGCGGTGGAAACGATGGCGGAGACGTTTTCGGGATTGACGCGGAGGACGGGATCGCCGGTGTTGGTTTGAGCGGGATCGAGATTGAGCGTGACGGGAACGACGACGCTGGCGCCGCCGCTGGAAAATGTCAACTGGCCCTGGTGGGTGCCGGCGGCGAGGCCGTCGGGATAGACATTGACGACGACATCGGACGGGGTGGCGCCGGTGATCTGGCTGAGGTTGAGCCAGGGAACGTTTGCCTGGGCGAGCCAGCTGACGGAGGCGCCGGTGTTGTCAATGCGGAGGAGTTGGGCGGCCGGGAGCGCGCCGGCTACGCGGCCGTTGAAGACGAGGGCCGATGGAGAGGCGGAGAAGCCGGTGGGCGCGTTGGGCGGGTTGATGACAAAGGCGACGGGGATGACCTTGGGGCTGCCGATGGCGGGATGGCCATTGCGGGAGGCGGAGATGCGGATGGTGCCGGCGTAGTTGCCCTCGGGGAGCCCGGCGGGATTAAAGACGACGTTGACATTCGCAGGGGTGGGGCCAAAGGCGGGCGTGAGAGCGAGCCAGTTGCCGCCGATGGGGGTGAGGGTCTCGATGGTGTACTGCAGCGTCTGGTCAGAGGAAGCGACCTGGATGTTGCGGGTAACGGGCGGGTCGTTCTGCCGCATGGAGACGGCGAGGGCGGCGGTGTCGACGATGAGGGTCGGCGGGGGCTCGACGACGAGTTCGACAGTGACGCGGACGACGGGGGCCTCGCCATCGAGCGGGGTGAGCTGAATATAGCCGGTGTAGAAACCGGGGAGATTGCTGAGGGGCTGGACGCGCGGCTGCAGGGGGAATGGGGTGACGAATTCGCCGCTGGCATTTTCCAGACGGAAGCCCGGGCTGACGGCGGTGACGGCGTAACGATAGGCGCCGCCATCGCTGGCGGAGATAAGGAGTTGCTGGGCGGGGGGAGGCGGGTCCCCGAGGCGGGTGGTGACGCGGAGCGAGCCGGGAGTGGCGACGGCGGTGGAGTTGCCGGAGATGGTAAGGGAGTAGGCCCTGGTGGCGGCGAAGCCGGTGCTGCCCGCGGCGAAAAGCTCAAAGGAATAGGTGCCGACCTGGGTAGGGGTACCGGTGATGGCAAAGCCTCCGCCACCGCCGGTGATGGCGAGACCGGGCGGGAGCGCGCCCGAGTTCAGACTGACCGCGGAGAGGGGAAGCGGAACGGTGCCGGCGCTGAGGCCGACGGGCTGCGAGTAGAGCCTTCCGACGGTGCCGCCGGGAAAGGCGGCCGGAGTGACGGCGACCTGGCCCCCGATGACGATGCGAAGCACGCTGACGCCGACGCAGGAGGAGGCATCGGTAACCTGCAGAGTGAAATCGTAGCTGCCCGCGGCGGAGGGTGTACCGGTAAAGATGGCTGCGCCGCCATTTCCAATGACGCTGAGGCCAGGGGGCAGACTGCCTGCGGTGACCTGGTAGCTCCACGGTCCCGATCCACCATGGGTGACGACGCCCGGATAATTGAGCCCGGTGACACCGGTGGGGAGATTGGCATTCAGGGTCAGGGAGCACTGGCCTGCGGCCGCCAGGGCCGCCAAAAGCCAGGGCGCGAGGAGTCTAAACATTTTCGCCTCTTTTTGTCGAGATAACCCCAATGTTATACCAAAGCAACGTGCGTGCCTATCGGGGAACTCTCATAGCTGAGAGACAAAGCGTGCCTACACCGCGCTAAGGCCCGGACCGGTCAGCGCGGCGGTGCGGATATTGCCGTCCTTGATGACGAAGACGCCGGGGTGCGTGCGGGCCCACTTGTCATTGGCGGCGGGGAGGTACTGACGGGAGTTGGCCTCGATGCCGGAGACGCCGGGGACGTGGGAGGCGATGCCGGCGGAGTGGATGAGGGAAGCGCCGGGGCAGGTGAGGTCCTGGACGCAGAGGAACATTTTGTACTTCTGGCCGGCGGCGGCCATGAGCATGGCCTGGCTTTGGCCCTTGCAGGCCTTGAGGGCGACGCCGGTATAGCCCATTTCGCGGGCAAGCAGGAGAGTTTCGAGATCGGTGAGGGATTCGTCGATGACGACGGGCCGGAGTTTGGCGGCCTGGTGCATGACATTGCGGCGGTCTGCCTTCAAGTCGCGAGCCGTGGGCTGCTCGATGTATTCGATGCGATTGAATCCCTGGGGGGTCTTCGCCTTCACTTCTCGCAGAAATTCGAGCAGATATTCGACGTTGGGGCAGCGTTCGTTGAAGTCGACGCAGTAGCGCCAATCGGTGGCGGGGCGCGACTGGCTGGCGATGCGGTCGATGGCGACGACGCGTTCGATATCCCACTTCAATTCGTCGCCCTGGAGCTTGATTTTGATGTGGTGGAGGCCGTTGAAGGCGATCCATTCCGGGAGCGTTTCGGGAAGGCCGTCCTTGACGGGCTTGACGATGTCTGGGGCGAGCAGGGGGTCCGAGCCGCCGACGGAGTGATAGAGATTGACGGAGGGGCGGGGCTTCTGGAGGAGATATCGATCGAGGCGTTCGCCCTTAAAGTCGGGGCCGAGGAAGGCGGAGAGATCGGGGCCGAGGAGGTCGGGGCCGTAGGTGAGGTAGCAGTTGCGGCCGTGGGCTTTACCGAAGGCGTCGTGGATGGCGCCGTCGATGGCGCTGGCGGTGACGAGGGTGCAGAGTTTGGGGATGGGGACGGGGAGTTTCAGTTGTGTGCTGAGGGAGGCGGCCACCTTGAGGTACTCGGGTTCGAGGGCGGTGCTGATTTCGATGGGATGGCCGTAGTCCTTATAGCCGGCGGTTAGCGGGCCGAGCTTGCGGGCCAGTTCGCGCATGGCGTTGAGGGTGACGTCGTAGCTGAGGGTGCGGGAGGGAAATGACCAGACGTTGCCGAGCGGCATGGAGGCAAAGCCTTTGGCCAGTTTGCCTGCGCGGGTGCGGACGGTGCAGTTGACGTTCAGAAGCGTGGCGCGGTCGACGGCGACGCCGCCGAACTTGTAGGGCGCGCGGTAGAGGATATCCTCAAATGCGATGTCGACCGATTCGATGCGAATGTCGGTGGGTTTGCCGGAGTTCGCCAACAGGGGCAGACCGGCCAACAGGCCGCGGCGGGTAATGGAAGGCAATGGCATCTCCTTGCTTCAACGTTTCTATCACGCTTAGTAGCGGAACTGCAGAGAGAACCGGAACGAACGGCCATCGTTCAGCGTGTTGATGATGACGCCGAAGTTAGGATCGGTCAACGCCGAGCCGGGCTCGGCAAATTGCGGGGTATTGGTGAGGTTGTTGGCCTCGACGCGGAGGGAGAGGAGGCGCTCCTGTTTGACGCGCCACTGTCCCTGAAGGGCGCCGTTGAGGTTGCGGATGGGACCGCGGCGGAAGGTGAAGCGGCCGAGGTTGCCGCGGGGGGTGCCGGGGGTGATGAATTGAAAGGCGGAGCGGGGAAGGAGCTGGCGGGAGAGGTCCGGGTGGTGAATGGAGCGGCCGAGGATGGAGGGGTCGATGATGTCGGGGCGGTCGTTATTGATGCCGTCGACGTTACCGAAGCCCGGGGCGTCGGAGCCTGCGGAGACCTGAAAGGGCGTGCCGGATTTGGCGAGGCCGACGCCGGAGAGGTTCCAGAGACCGATCCAGGAGCGGCGGGCGCGGGGGAGGGTGAAGTCGCCGCGGAGGAGGAAGGCGTGGGGCTGGTCGAAGCGGGAGCGGCCCTTCATGTCGCCGAAGACTTCGAATTCGTTCTGGCTGCGGCCGCGGAAGCTATCGGTGTCGTGGGAGGTGGAGGTGTAGTCGGCGCCCAAGTCCATGGCTTTGCTGAACCAGTAGGAGGCCTCGAACTGGAGGCCGCGCCAGCGATTGACGGTGGCGGTGGTTTTGAAGGCGTCGTAGAAGGACCGGGACATGTTGAGGACACGGCGGATTTCGCCACGGGTAGAATCGGCGCGGCGGAGATCGACGGTGGCGTTGGTGGTGGGGATACCTACGCGGGGGTGGGCGCGGTTAGCGTAGTAGTGATAGAGGAGCTTGGCGCCGCGGGAGCCGACATAGCCGATCTGCCAGCGGAGGGGGCGGAGGGGCTCGAGCTCCCAGGTGAAGTTATAGAGATTGGCGTAGGGGGAGACGAGATCGGGGGCGTAGTCGTACTGGACGGCGCGGGAGGTGTTGTTGGGGTCGCCGATGCCGGCGAGCGGGTTGGCGAGGTTGGCGTTCTGGATGACGAACTTGTTGTTCCAGGGGAGGTTGAAGCGGATCTGCTGGAAGGTGACGGGGAAGATCTCGCCATGGTGCAGGCCATAGCCGCCGCGGAGGACGCCGAAGCCGGGCTTGAGGCGGTAGGCGAAGCCGAAGAAGGGCCCGAAGTTATTCATGTCCGAGTAATAGGGCAACTGGTTGAAGTTATTGACTTCGTATGGCCGGGTGATGGGCCGGTAGCCGACGCCGTAGTTGAGGGTGAAGTTCGAGGAGACCCGCCAGTTGTCAGTGGCGTAGAGCCAGTGGTCCCAGTAGCGGAAGCCGCGGTGGAGGAAGCCGACGGCCTTGAAGAGATTGATGGGGGTTCCGCGGCGGAGGTTGGTGATGGCGTCGGCGTCGGGGGTGTTGTTGAAGGAAAGGGCGGTCATGTGGGCGTCGGAATCGAGCCCGTTGAAGTGGTGGCGGTTGAACTGTCCGCCGAAGGACCAGTTGTGGCGGCCGGCGGAGTGGCGAAGTTGTACGGCGGTGCGGTAGGCGTTCTGGGCGCGGTTGATGGGGACGCCGTTGTTGGCGTTGATCTGCGAGAGCGCAAAGCTGGGATAGACGGCGTATGGGACGGAGCCGTCCTGCGGGGAGATGACGGTGCCGGTGCGATCGAAACGGAAGCTGGCGGAGGCGACGGTGCGTGGTGAAAGGTTGGTGGTCCAGCCGAGGGCGGCGCGGTGGGCGCGGGTGGTGGTGTTGGGATTCTGGCCCTTGACGAACTGGAAGGCCTGAACGGTTTGGCCGATCCAGTTGTGGCTGGCGGTGAAGAAGTGGCGTTTGCCGACCTGCTGGTCAAAGCGGGCGAGGGCGTTGCGGTTGTCGATCCGCTGGGGGGAGTTGACGTTGACCATGCGGGGATCGATGTCGGTGCGGTTGGGGGCGATGTTGGGGTAGGAGTCGAGGATGCTTTGGACGATGGGACGGATGCCGGGATCGTTGGTGAGGGGGGTGCGTTCGTGGGCGAGGGGGGCGAGGATGTTGCCGTTGACCATGCCGCGGTTGGCCTGGAGGGTGCCATCGAAGGTGAGGGAGCCGCCGCGCCAGATGCGTCCGCTGGTGGAGGCGGAGAAGACGTTGTCGCGGGCGGGTTGGACCTCGCCGACCTGGAAGAACGCACGGGCGGAGGTGATGCTGTTGAGATGGGTCCAGCCGAGGGTTCCGTGCCAGGAGTCCTTCAGGGAAGGCGTCTGGAGGACGCTCCAGGGAGATGCGGAACCGAACTCGGCGCCGAAGTAGTTCTTGTCCGGGGTGAACTCGCTGACGAAGGTGGCGGTGACGCCGATGCGCTGGTTGAGCTCTTTCTGGGCGTTGTTGTCGACGAGGTTGAACTGGACGTTTTCGTTGCGGCGGGACTCGCCAGACTTGGAATCGGTGACGCCGAGGAGATTGAGCTGGGTGCGCGCCTGCGAGGCGGGAGCTTCGGCGTCGGCGGCGGGCGGGGGTGTTTTGGGCTGCTGCTTTTCCTGTGCGGCGAGCGAGAACACGAAAAGCAGGAAGAATGAGGAGAGACGCATGAGGAGGAAGGGAGCTGGTCCGGGCAGCGCGGGGTACCCTGGTACTCACGGCACCTTCGCGGGGGCCGGCATGAGACTCGAGCTCCTAACCAGTGTAGCCAACGCTGCCTCAAAATCTGACACGATAGAAGGTCACCATGAAAACCACACCTGTTACATTGAGTGACCGCCAAGGCGTGATCGCCGTACCACCGTTGTGCCGCGATGCGTCGGGCAATTTTGACTGGCAGCAGAATGGCCGAATGGTGGCGCACCTGCGTGCCGGAGGCGTAACGCGGCTGATGTATGGCGGCAACGCGTTTCTGTATCACCTGACGCTGGCCGAGTACGAGCAGATGCTGGCGTGGCTGACGACGCTGGACGACGGGCTGTGGTGCATCCCGGCGGCGGGCCCTTCGTTCGGGCGGCTGATGGACCAGGCGCCGCTGCTGCGGAAGTACCGGTTTCCGGCGGTGATGGCGCTGCCGTGCGCGGACCCGCGCGATGCGAAGGGGCTGGAGGACGGGCTGCGCCGCTTTTCGGATGCGGCGGAGACGCCGCTGATTGTTTACGTGAAGGAAGAAAACAATTTCGGCGGCGACCTGGCGGCGGGCATGGATGCGATCGGGCGGCTGGTGAAGGATGGAATCTGTGTCGGGATCAAGTATGCGGTGGTGCGGAAGGATCCGTCGGTGGATGCGTATCTGACGGGGCTGCTGGAGCGGGTGGACCGGCAGTTCGTGATCAGCGGGATTGGAGAGCGTCCGGCGATTGTGCATACGCGGCAGTTCCAACTGGCCGGGTTCACGTCGGGTTCGGTTTGCGTGGCGCCGGGGAAGACGCAGGCGATTTTCGAAGCGCTGCAGGCCGGTGACGATGCGAAGGCGGCGGCGATCCGGGAGGAGTTTCTGCCGCATGAGGATCTGCGCGATGCGTGGGGGCCGGCGCGGGTGCTACATGCTTCCGTGGGGTTGGCGGGCATAGCGGAGACGGGCCCGATTCCGCCGTTTGTGAGCGCGCTTGGACCTGATCAGCTGGCGCAACTCGGCCCGGTGGCGGTGCAGTTGAAGGGCTAGATGTAGAACATCAGGGAGTCGGGGCCCTGGGCGGCGGATTGGGCTTCGTCCATGCGGCGGCAGAGATCGGCAAGGGTGGTGCGGTCGAGGATTTCGGCGATGGCGTCGCGAACCTCGCGCATCACCATGCGGGTGCCGCAGAAGCGATCATCGACGCATTCGTCGCATTTGCGGTAGGCGGACTCGCTGGCACAGGGAAGCGGTGCGAGGGGGCCTTCGATGAGGCGGATGACGCGGCCGACGGTGATCTCCTCCGGGGGCAGGAGGAGGGCATAGCCGCCACCCTTGCCTTTCTTGCTGGAGACCAGGCCTTCGCGTTTCAGGTAGAGGAGGATGTTTTCGAGGAAGTCCTGGGGGATGGACTCTGCCCTGGCGATGGTTGCGCTGAGTGTGGGGCCCTGCCCGTAGGTTCGGGAGAGGGAGTAGAGGGCACGCAGGGTGTACTGTGTCTTCTTCGACAGGGTGCGCATGGAGGGCTGCCCTTCAGTTTCGCATGAGGAAATGAAAACGCCTCCCGCCGGGAGGCGGGAGGCGTTCGGGTTTCGGGTTAGGCGATTTAGTTCTTCAGCGGCTTCACGCGGATGTTCTTGTAGTAGATGGTGGAGCCGGGGTCGTGAGCCTGGAGCGCGAAAGTGCCGCCGGCGCCGAGGACGCGGCCGGGGTTCCCCTTCGGGCCCTGCCAGCCTTCAGGCTGCGTCCAGTCGGAGACGAGTTTGCCGTTGACGAAGACCTTGACGTTGTTGCCGCGAACGACGATGTGTTCGGTGAACCATTCGTCGTCCTTGAATGGTTCCTTGTTGTCCTGGACGTTGTAGAGGCCGCCGGTCTTCTTCCAATCGCCGTGGCTGTTGTTGACCTGCACTTCAAAGCCCTTCTCGGGCCAGTTGGTCTCCTGGTAGGCGGTGTGGAAGTAGATGCCGCCGTTGGACTTGTTGCGGGTCATGACGTCGACCTTCAACTCGAAGTTCCTGAAGTTGGGGTCCTTCTTCTTGAAGGGGCCGGTGTAGTAGAGATGGGAGCGCTTGCCGTTGGCGACAATGGCGCCGTCCTTGACCTGGAAGGCGTCCTCATTCTCCTTGGCTTTGGTCCAGCCGGTGAGGTCCTTTCCGTTGAACAGGGCGGTGAAGCCTTTTTCGGGTTTATCGGCGGCAACCAGGGTGCCGAGCGCAAGGCTTAACATTAAGACAGATCGCATGCTTCAAATGTAGCAAGTCGCCGGGCGGTTGGCTGCGAGAGGCGGGGAGGCTGCAAATAACGATGGAAATGTCGTGAAAAAAGGCGTCATTTTGATGTTACATTCTGGTTGCTAATCGGTTATGCTGCGTGAATTGGATTTTTCACGCGGCTGTGACGGCGCCGCAACAAAGTGCCGCTAGGCTGAGACAGAGAGAGGGGACCATGCAAGTTCGAATTGCTGTTTTGTTGGGATTGGCCGCCATGATGGCGGCGGGGCAGTCGTTCACGGGGCGAATTGTGGGGACGGTGACGGATAGTACGGGAGGGCTTGTCGGCGGTGCGCAGGTTCGGGCGACCGAGGTGGCGACGAACCGGGTGCTGGCGACGGCGTCGAATTCGACGGGGAATTACAGCTTTAATGAGCTGCCGCGCGGGGAGTATCAGCTGGAAGTGAGCGCGCCGGGGTTCAAGAACACGGTACGGCGGGGCATTCAACTGGCCATCGGGCAGCAGGCGCGGGTGGACGTGCAGTTGGAGGTGGGGAGTGTGGCGGAGTCCGTTGAGGTGGTGGCGGATGCGTCGCTGCTGGAGACGGTGGATTCGGTGTTGGGGAAAGTGGTGGACAACAAGCGGATCACGGAGCTGCCGTTGAACACGCGGAACGTGTTCTCGCTGCTATACCTGACGCCAGGGGTTACGGGGAGCGTCAGCAGCACGTATTCAACGGGTTTTGCGATCAACGGTGCGCGCAATTCGATGCTGGACATTCTGGTGGACGGAGTAAGCACGGCGCATCCGACGGTGAACGGGTTCTCCGGGAACTCGACGTTTCCGCCGGTGGAGGCGATTGCGGAGTTCAAGGTGCTGGGGGCGAACTATTCGGCGGAGTTCGGGCGGAGCAACGGTGGAATTGTGAACGTGGTGTACAAGTCCGGGACGAACACGCTGCACGGGAGCTTGTTTGAGTTTCTGCGCAATTCGAAGCTGGATGCGAACGACTTTTTCAACAACCGGCAGGGCCGGCCGCTGGGGAGTTTCAAGCGGAATCAGTTCGGCGGGATGGTGAACGGTCCGATCAAGAAAGACAAGACGTTTTTCCTGGCGAGCTATGAGGGATTGCGGGAGCGGAGTTCGGCGAATACTTCGACCTCGGTACCGACAGCCGAGCAGCGGCGGGGCGACTTCAGCCAGACGCGGGCGGCGAACGGGTCGGCGGTGAACATCTTCAACCCGTTCACGACACGAGCGCAGGGGACAGGCTTTGTGCGGGATCCGTTTCCGGGGAATGTGGTGCCGGCGTCGATGATGGACCCGGTTGCGGTGAACGCGATGAAGTACTTTCCGCAGCCGAACACCGTGGTGAATGCGGTGACGAATTTGAACAACTTCTTCAACGTTGGGGCGCGGTCGTTCGATCAGAATCAGATTGACGGGCGCGTGGACCACAATCTGACGGACAAGCAGCGGATCTTCGGGCGGTTTTCGTGGCGCGAGAATCTGGACTCGCCGCCGATGTACTTTCCCGAGGAGTTGACGATTGCCGAGGGGCGAGTGAATCAGGGAGTGCGGCAGCCATCGGCATCGATTGACTATACAAACGCGCTAACGCCGACGATGGTGTGGACGATGCGGGCGGGCTTCTCGCGATCGCTGTTCGACTACGACAATCAAGGGCTGGGCTTCAAGCCATCCGCGTTGGGGCTGCCGGCGGCGGTCGATAGCGTGGTGGACCGGCAGATGTTTCCGCGGATCGGGGCAAGCGGGTTCGTGAACCTGGGTGGGAACGACCATCGTTTCAGCACATTCAATACGTACACGCTGCTTTCCAACTTGTCCAAGATTGCCGGGAACCACTCGCTGAAGATGGGCTGGGAGGGGCGGATGATCCGAGTGAACGTGTGGGAGGCGCGATCGGCCGGGACGTTCAACTTCGCGCAGGGGTTCACGCAGGGGCCGAATCCGAACACGGCGAGCGCGACGGCGGGCAACAGTATCGCTTCGCTGCTACTCGGGACAGGGACGACGGGCAATGTGCTGATCCGGAACTGGAAGAATGTGGCGTCGCAGAGCTTCTACCATGCGTTTTATCTGCAGGACGATTGGCGGATTACGAAGAAGCTGACGCTGAACATCGGGCTTCGGTATGAGGTGGACCTGCCGCGGACGGAGCGGTACAACCGGTTCAACTGGCTGGACCCGTACGCGACGTCGCCGCTTTCGGGGCAGGTGCCGGGGATGGGCGAACTGCGGGGCGGAGTGAAGTTTGTGGGAGTGGATGGGAATCCGCGGACGCAGTTCAACAAGGATCTGAACAACTTCGGGCCGCGAATCGGGCTGGCGTATCAACTGGATTCGAAGACGGTTATTCGCGCGGCTTACGGGCACTTTTTCGGGCCGTCGCGGCAGGCGGCACAGGGGACGGTGGGGCCGTTCGGGTTCCGGGTGGAGTATCCGTGGGTGACGACGACGGACGGAATCACGCCATTTAACCGGCTGAGCAATCCATACCCGGAAGGGTTCCGGGATGTGCCGGGTGCGGCGGACGGGCTGCTGACGCAGGCGGGCGCGAATCTACAGGCGTTTCTGCAGGATTCGCCGTCGCCGTGGAATATGATGTGGAACTTCACGCTGCAGCGGGAGTTGCCGGGGGCGGTTCTGTTGGAGTCGACCTATGTGGGCAACCGGGGGTTGTATCTGAGCCGGAGCGGAGAGGGCGGGATGGAGTTGAACCAACTGGACCCGCAGTATCTTTCGCTGGGCTCGGCGCTGAACCAACGGGTGCCGAATCCGTTTTTCGGGATCGTGAATAACGGCGTGCATCTGTCGCCGACGATTGCGCGGGGGCAGTTGCTGCGGCCGTTCCCGCAGTTCACGAACGTGCAGCCGTTGTATGATGCCGGGTCGAACTCGATCTACCACTCGTGGCAGAACACGTTCCGGCGGCGGTTCGGGAACGGCTTCATGTTTGAGGGCAACTACACGTGGGCGAAGATGATCGACACGGGCGACAGCCACCAGAACACGTTTGACGTGGCGGCGAGCCGGGCGTTGTCCGGGCAGGACATTGCGCACCGGTTTGTGACGAGCGTACTGTATGACCTGCCGATCGGGCGGGGCCGGAAGATCGATACGGGCGAGTCAGCGTTTGTGAACGCGATTCTGGGAGGTTGGCAGGTGAACGGGATCGTGACGTTCCAATCGGGGACGCCGCTGGCGCTTTCGGCGAATAACACGTCGGGGCTGTTTGCGGCGCGGACGCAGCCGAACAGCACGGGGATCAGCGGGAAGAAGACGGGACGCGTGCAGGACCGGTTGAACAGCTACTTCACGCAGAGCGCGTATGCGCAGCCGGCGGCGTTCACGTTCGGGAACCTTGGGCGGTTTCTGCCGGATGTGCGGAGCGACAGCGTGCGGAATTGGGACATTTCGATGTTCAAGCAGTTCCAGATTCGCGAGAAGTTCACGATGCAGTTCCGGACGGAGTTCTTCAATGCGATGAACACGGTACGGTTCGGGGCGCCGAATACTTCGGTGACGTCGAACGCATTCGGGACGGTGACGAGCCAGGCGAACGCGCCGCGGCAGATTCAGTTCGGGTTGAAGCTGCTCTGGTAGGCCAGGGCGACGGGGGGCAGCGGCGGGCTGCTCCCCATCGCATTCACCGGGGCCGCACTGTAAACTGGTGAGATGCAGTTCGGGGCCGGGCCGCGGTGCTGACCGCGCGCCTGAAGAGCAGGATTCGCTGGTTTCTGGTGTGGAGTTCCGGGTCCGCAATGGGCGGTCTTTACCGGTGGGGTTACGGGCGTCTGATTGCGCTGGCGGGGTATGTGCTGCGGGGGAGCGAAGGGTGTGAATCGCTGTACCTGAGCCGGGGGTGCAGTAAGCAAGAGATCGTTCCGGGGCTGAGCGATATTGACCTCATTGTGGTGGTGCGGGAGGGACCGCGTGGGGAGATTGAGCGGCGGTTCCGTTTTCTGCAGGCGGTTTCGGGCGGGTTGATTCCGTACGACCCGGCGTTTGTGCTGACCGAAGCCGAGATGCGCTACCGGTGGGAGAGCACGCCGCTGTGGCGATACCGGTATCAGGAGGGGAAGGAGAACTGGCGGCTGTTGTGGGGGCGGGACGCGCGCGCGTTGCTGCCGGAGATGAGCGAGCAGGAGCGGAAGGCGAGCTGTGTCGGGGAGATGAACTACTGGTGGGTGCAGTTTGCGCGGTTCGTGCTGGGTGACGGGCCGGAGAGCCGGGATACGATCGTCCGGAACTCGATCTGCTACAAGGCAGTGGCCGAGGTGTTGAACGCGCGGCACACGCTGCGGACGGGTGAGCATTGTTATGCAAAGGCGGAGGCGCTGCGGCGGGAGGGCTCGGAACTGGCGCGGCGGCTACTGCAGAAGGCGGAGGGGAGGTTTCTGGGGCGGGACCGGAAACTCGAGCAGGCGGTGTTCGCGTTCCTCGTCGAATTCTTCCGGGAGCTGTGGGGGCGGTTTGCGGAAGACCCGTGGCTGAAGTTGTATCCGGAGGTCCGGCAACGGCTGGAGGATGGACCGGAGGAGACGGGAGGGCCGGCGTGGCTGGCGATTGGACCGGGCTACGAGGTTCGGGTGGTGCGGAGCGCGTTGTGGCCGATGGGGGACCGGTTGGTAGTGATTGTTCCGCAGCGCGGGGACCTGCCAGATTTGGAGGAGGCGCAGGGGTGGATCCGGGAGCGGAAGGGAGATGGGCGGGAGCATCTTTTTCTGAAGATGGGAGATGTGGTGTTTCCGCTCACACCGAAGGCGCCACGGGATTTTCATCGCGGGGTGTTGACGCGTTGGACAGCGCCGGATGTGTTTCTGCAGCTTGGGAGGGAGGATGTCGTCTGGACGAGCCATGCGGAGTGGTATCTGACGGATTGGGCGCGGAACCGGCAGTGGAGTGATGCGACTGCCGGGAAGCGGGGGCAGTTGGAGGGGATTGCGCAGGGGGCGGCGCGGGGTGAGATTGTCTACCGGCTGGAGGAGGAGGCGACTTGACGGTTCTGTACGCGACGCACGTGGAGGGAGGGCATGTGTGCGCGGGGTTCCGGCTGGCGCGGCGGCTGCGGGAGCGAGGGCACCGGATCGTGTTCTTTTCGATGGCGGGGGCCGAGCGGTTGGTGCAGGCGAACGGGTTCGAGTTTGCCGGGTTTGATGGCGAGATGGCGTTTGGCGAATTCGTGGCCTATTGCGGGGATGGGCGGTTGGATGAGCGGATCCGGAGCGTGGGCGCGGATGTGGTGGTGTGCGACTCGATGCTCTGGTATGTGGCGCTGCGGGCGATGCATCTGGGCATACCGGCGGTAAATGTGACGGTGCCGGTGACGGGATGGGCGGGAACGGGGGTGCCGCCGGCGGTGAACGGGCGAATACCTGGGGAGGGGGGGCTTGAGCCGTGGCGGGTCCGGGCGGAATGGGGGGCGCTGCGGGCGCGGAACTTCTTCGCGAAGCGGCTGGCCGCGCGGTTGTTCGGGAGCTATCGCGCGCCGACGCGGCTGCACCATCTGGAGGAGACGTTTTTCGCGCTGGCGCGGCTGGCCGGGGTGCCGATCCGGGAGGGGGAGACGTGGCGCTATACGGAGTACGGGCCGCAGTTGATGCTGCCCGAGATTGTGATGGGGCCGAAGGCGCTGGGATACCCGTTGGAACGGCATGGCGAGCGATGCTACCTGGGCGACTTTCCGGATGCGGAGAGGGCCGAGGAGACGGGGATGCTGGAGGCGTTGGATGGGGAACTGCCGCTGGTTTACTGTTCGCTTGGGACGGCGGCGGGGATGTACCCGCACGCCGGGCGTTTTTTTGCGGCGGCGCGGGAGGCGAGCCGGCTGCGGCGGGACTGGCAGTGGGTGGTGGCGGGGGGCGGGGACGAGCGGGAGGAGAACCTGGTGGTGATGAAATGGGCGCCGCAGTTGGCGCTGCTGCGGCGGGCGGCGGTGATGGTGACGCATGGGGGGATCGGATCGATGTTGGAGTGCATCCGGTATGAGGTGCCGATGGTGATCGTGCCCGGAGCGCGGGATCAGCCGGGGAACCGGGCGCGGGCGGTCTATCATGGAATCGCGGTGGGTGCGGAGATGGCGACGGTGACGGGAGAGATACTGGCAAAAAAGGTAAGCGAAGCGATGGGGGACGAGGGACTGCGAGAGCGGCTGGCGGGGATGCGGGCGCGAGTGGAGCGGGAGAGCGGACTCGAGGAAGCGGTGCGATTGATTGAGCGCGTGAGCGGCAGATGCGACTGACGCTGCGATTTGCCGGGTGTCCGGTGATTGTCGAGAGTGACGACGCGGCGCTGTGCGAGCGGCTGGGGCGGGACTTTGCCTACTACCGGGCGGATGCGGGAATCGGGGAAGAGGCAATGGTGGTGACGGCGGAGCAACGGGAGCCAGACTGGGCGGCGGTGCGGGGGCGATACCTGTTCCGGAAGTTCAACGGGGACGTGTTCGGCTGGGGTGAGAGGCGATGGGTTCGCTATGCGGATGCGCTGGTGTTTTATGACGCCTGGGAGCGGCGGGGGAGAGTGATGGCGGTGGACCCGGAATTGGTCTATCACTACACGTACTATCTGGTGATTGCGAAGGTGGGCGAGGCACTGGACGAGCGGGGGCTGCACCGGCTGCATGCGCTGGGCGTATCGATCGGGGGAAGGACGGCGCTGCTGCCGATGCCGATATCGGGGGGGAAGACGACGCTGGCGCTGGCGATGCTGGAGGATCGGGATGTTCGGCTGTATTCGGAAGACACGCCGCTGATCGACCGGCGGGGACGGGTGCATCCGTTTGCGATCCGGCTGGCGCTGCGGGAGGGGCAGGCGGCGGCCTACCCGTCGGAGCGTCTGCGGGTGAAGCAGGACCCGGTGTTCGGGGTGAAGTATCTGCTGGACCTGGCGCATTACGGGTTGGATCGGGTGGAGGGGGCGCCGGGGGAGCGGCCGGTGATCCTGTGGGGCCGGAAGGCGGGGCGGGAGCGGCCGGAGTTGCGGAGGATGGGCGGGTTGATGAGCCTGGCACTGCTGATGCTGTTTGTGGGGACGGGGAAGGATTGTCCGCAGCGGGCAGAGGTGCTGGTGCGGGTGTCGCCAGCGGGACTGGGGATGATGGCGCGGGTGGTGGCGAGCCGTGTTCTGGCGGCGGTGGGGCTGTGGCGGGCGAGCGAGTCGTACTGGTTTGAGATGTCGCCGGATGCGGGGCGGAATGCGGCGTTTGTGAAGGGGTATCTGGCGGGTGAGTCAGCGGCCGGCCCAGAGTGAGTGGGACGAGAGGGCGCCGGAGGCGTTGTCGACAATGACGAGCATTGGAGGGCGGACTTCGTCGGGATGGGAGGACGGTTGTTTGCCGATGATGACGGTGGCGTCGGGGGCGGGGAGGATCTGGATGATGTCCTGGATGTTGGTGTCGGTTGTCCAGAGGGGCATGCCGCTGGCGGGGATGCGGGCGAGGACCATGGTTCCGTAGATGGCCTTATTGGAGCGGTAGGTAAGCAGGCGGCTGTCGGGAACGGCCAGTGAGAGCGGGGCGGAATTTGGGGCGGCGCGGATGAGGGCCGGGCGTTTATGGCCGGAGGCGAACGATTCGGCGGGTGCGAGGAAGTCCCTGGGCGGGGGGATGGTGAAGGCGAAGGGGCGGCGGGGTTCGCCTGACTTTGGGAGGCTGGACTGGCGGATGAGTTTGCCGGCCTGGTGATCGTAGGCCATGGGTTCGTGGGCGTGGAACCAGAGGAGGCGGCCGTCATCGCCGGTCATGCGGGAGGCGTGCATGTAGTCCGCGGCGCGGAGGCCGGAGGCGATGGGGACCGACTTTGTGGTGCGGCCGTCGATGGAGTGGAGCAGGAGGCTGAGGCGGTAGCGGTCCTTATCCGGGTTGCGGTGGAGTTCGGGGATGCGGGGTTCGAGGGTACTGATCAGAGTGGCTACATATCGGCCGGCGCGGGCGGAAGGGCCGACAGGGGCTCCCGAGCTTTCCGGAACTACGAGGGAGCACCCGCAACTGAGCAGGGCGATGGCGACGAGAAGCGGCTTCACACTGAGGACAGGCGCGGACGAGGCGGAAAAGTCGTCAACCGGGGTCAGTCCCCGACCGGAGCCGGGGCGTGCTGCTGTTCCCGTTCGGTGGCACGCGGGTGGCGGGTGCGGGTGAGCCATGCCTGGACGGGTTCGAGGTAGAGATAGATGACGGGCGTGATGTAGAGAGTGAGGAACTGGCTGACGACGAGGCCGCCGACGACGGCGAGGCCGAGCGGTTGGCGGGCCTCAGCGCCTTCGCCGTAGCCGACGGCGATGGGGAGAGTTCCGAAGAGCGCGGCGGCGGTGGTCATCATGATGGGACGGAAGCGAAGGAGGCAGCCCTGCCAAATGGCGTCGCGGGCGGAGGCGCCGTCTTTGCGTGCGTCGATGGCGAAATCGATCATCATGATGGCGTTTTTCTTGACGACGCCGAACAGCATGATGATGCCGACGAAGCCATAAAGATCGAGCTGCTTGCCGAAGATGACGAGGGTTAACAGAGCACCGAAGACGGCCGAGGGGAGGCCGGAGAGAATCGTGATGGGGTGGATGAAGCTTTCGTAGAGCACGCCGAGCACGATGTAGATGACGAGGATGGCGATGACGAGGAGGACGGTCAAGTTCTGGAATGAGCGCTGGAACTCCTTGACGGTGCCCTGGAAGGCGAAGGAGATGGTTCCGGGCATGCGGATCTCCTGAATGGCGCGTTCGACGTTGGCGGTGGCGTCGCCGATGGAGGCGCCTGGGCGGAGGTTGAAAGAGATGGTGGCGGCCGGGAGCTGGCCGAAGTGGTTGATGTTGAGGGGGCCAACGCTGCGGCGGATGCGGGTGACGGAATCGAGCGGGACGAGCGAGCCGTTGGAGGAGCGGATGTAGAGCTTGGAGAGGGCGTCGGGGTTGCGCTGATATTTCGGGGCGACTTCAAGGATGACGGAGTACTCGTTGGCGGGCGCGTAGATGATGGACACTTCGCGGGCGCTGTAGGAGGTGAAGAGAGCGGACTGGATCTGCTGGGGAGTGACGCCGAGAGCCATGGCGCGGTCCCGCTCGATTTCAACGACGACCTGGGGGCTGGCGATCTGGACGTCGCTGGCAAGGTCGATGAAGTCAGGGAAGTCCTGGTCGAGTTTTTCGAGCAGGCGGGGGGTCCATTCGTAGATTTCGTCGAGGTCTGTGCTTTGCAGGGTCATCTGGTAGAGGCTGGTGCGCTGCTGTCCGCCGACGGTGATGGGGGGCGGGTTGGTCATGAAGACCATAAGGCCGGGAATCCTGGCG
>CAZWDD010000073.1:0-4933 GCA_964632345.1 uncultured Solibacteraceae bacterium
GTTCCTCAAGATCGCGATGGTGTTCGGCGAAGTTGGCGACGATGGAGCGGAGAGCATCGGCCTGGGAATGGAAGCCGCGGGATTCGAGTTCGGGGATGCGGCTTTCGAGCGCGGCGCGGAGGGCGTCGTTGGGCAGCGACTCTTCGGCATCCGGGGCCGGTTTGCGCTGGGGCCGGTTGTTGAGCATCTCCTCGGCGGCCTTTGTCACGGCCTGGGCGCAGTAGGAGAGGGAATTGACCTGCTGCGCGGTCTTGCGTTTGCGCGCGCGGTATTTTTCAAACGCGTCATCGATGCCGCGCAGCACGGCTTCCAAGGGGACGCCGGTGGATTTCCAGGCCTCAACGAGGGCCCAATCGATGGGCGACATGAGGAAGAGGCTGGTGCCGCGGGCGCGTTGGAAGTGTTCCTCCACTTCGGTGAAGTAGTTGAAGTAGCTGCCCTCCCAGTGTTCGCCGCTCATGGGCGGGCGCGCTCCCAGATGAGGCGGAGTCCGGTGAGAGTGAGGTCCTCATCGACGTGCTGAATGCGGCGGGAGCCTTCGCGGAGGAGTTCGGCGTTGCCGCCCGTGGCGATGATGGAGGTGGCGGGGCCGAGTTCGTCGACGAGGCGATCGAGGATGCCATCGATCATGCCGAGGGTGCCGTAGTAGAGACCGCTCTGGATGCTGCCCATGGTGTTGGTGCCGACGAGTTTTTCCGGGGCGCCGAAGTTGACCATGGGGAGCAGGGCCGTCTTGGAGAAGAGGCCGCTGATGGCCATGCCGATGCCGGCGCAGATGAGGCCGCCGCGGTACTGGCCGGTGGCCGAGACAACGTCGAAGGTGATGGCGGTGCCGAGGTCGACAACGACGACGGGGCCGCCGAAGCGCTGCCAGGCGGCGACGGCGTTGACGACACGGTCGGCGCCGACTTCGCGAGGATTGTCGTAGAGTACCTGGAGGCCGAGATCGGTGGTGGCGTTGACGAACATGGCCTCGCGCTGGAAGTACTTGCGGACCATGGCGGCGAGCATGGGATTGAGGACGGGGACGACGCTGCAGATGACGATACCGTCGACGCCATCGAGATCGAGGCCGGCGAGGGAGAAGATGTTGCGGAGCAGGATGCCCCATTCGTCGACGGTCTGTTCGCGGATGGTGCGGAGGCGCCAGCGTCCGATGAGTGAGTCGGCACGGAATGCGCCGATGGTGATGTTGGTATTGCCGACGTCGAGAGCAAGAAGCATGAGGGGATTCGCGGAGTTAGTTTTCGGGCCTGACGCCGCCGGCCAGAATGGTATGGCGGCGGCCGTCGTCGCCATCGAGCAGGAGGTAGCCGTCCGGGGTTAGGCCGGCGGTGGTGCCGCGGAGTGGAGCGCCGGGGAGATCGACGTGGACGCGGCGGCCGCGGGCGTAGCTGGACTGGGCGGTGAAGAGGGCCAGCACGGGGCGGGCGCCCTCGGCTTCGAGGAGTTCTACCATGCGGTCGACCCCGCTGGCGACGGCGCAGAGGATCTCTTCGCGGGAGTGCTGACGGCCGGAGGCGATGCGGAGACTGGTGGCGATGGGGGTCAACTCCGGGGGCAGGGAAGAGTGGTTGACGTTGATGCCGATGCCGGCCAGGACGCGGGTGCCGTCGAGCTGGGTGAGGATGCCGGCAACTTTTCTGCCGCCGATCAGCAGGTCGTTCGGCCAGCGGAGATCGGCCTGCGCGCCGCAGACCTGCGCGATGGCTTCCTGCACGGCGAGGCCCAAGGCGAGCGTGACGACGGGGAGGAGCTCGAGCGGGAGACGGGGCTTGAGGACGATGGTGAAGTAGAGGCCTGTGCCTGGTTCGGAGTGCCAGGAGTGGCCGTGGCGTCCCTGGCCGGCGGTTTGTTCGCCGGCGATGACGATGGCGCCAGGCTCGGGAACGGCAGCCGCGGCGAGCATGGTCGACTCCAACTGCTGATGATAGTCCACACGGCGGCCGGGCAGGGCCGCGCGGACGCGGTCAATATCAAAACTCATGCCGGTTCCAGCGTGACGCGGAAGTTGATATCGACGGAGATGGCGGAATGGGTCAGGGCGCCGACGGAGATATAGTCGGCACCGGTGGAGGCATACTCACGGAGTTTTTCCAGGCGCATGCCTCCGCTGAGTTCGACCTTCGCGCGGCCGCCGATGAACTGAATCCATTCGGAGGCTTCGTCGGGGGAGAGATTGTCGAGCAGGAGGTGGTCGGCGCCGAAGGTGAGCGCCTCCTCGAGTTCGCCGCGGGTGCGGACTTCGATTTCGACATCGACGCCTTCCGGGACGCCGGCGGCGCGGACGCGCTGGAGCGCCTGCTGGACGCCGCCGGCGGCGGTGATGTGGTTGTTCTTGATGAGAATGGCGTCGAACAGGCCGAGCCGGTGATTGAGTGCGCCGCCGCAGGAGGTGGCCCACTTTTCCAGGCGGCGGAGGCCGGGCGTGGTTTTGCGGGTGTCGAGGATCTTGCAGCCGGTGCCGGCGACGGCGTCGGTGTGGCGGCGGGTGTGGGTGGCGATGCCGCTGAGGCGCTGCTGGAAATTCAGGGCGACACGTTCACCGGTGAGCAGCGTCCGGGCCTTGCCGCGCACGGTGGCGAGGACGTCGCCGGGTTCGGCGCGTTCGCCGCTGTGGAGATGAATGCCCAGGAACGAGACGCCGCCCAACTCCTCGAAGACCAGTTCCAGTAACTCCACGCCGCAGACCGTCATGGGTTGCCGCGCGATGAAGCGGCCGGTGGCCAGCAGGCCGGCATCGACAGTTGCATCGGTGGTCAGGTCTCCCGAGCCGATGTCTTCGGCAAGAGCGCGCCGCACGACATCGACGACTTCAGGATGGCGGAGGTCAATATCCATTACAGTTCTTCCAGGGCTGATTTGCTCTTCTCCAACTGGGCTTTGTAGTCGGCCAGTTTGGCCTGCAGAGTGGCCAGCACCTTTTCCGGGGCCTTTTTGAGGAAGTCTTCGTTGGAGAGTTGTTTTTCGGAGTTGGCGACAACCTGTTCGAGATTGGCGATCTCCTTGATGAGACGTTCGCGCTGCTTTTCCAGTTGCGCGGCGGGGACGGCGAGGACGAGGTCGAAACCGGGAGTGGAGCGCTTGGCGCCGCGGGCGCGTTCTTCGCCGGCTGCGGCCACGCGAAGGGTGACATTGGCCAACCGCTCGATTGCTTCCCGTTGTGCAGAGGCCAGGGCGGCCACTGCGCCCTCGCAATAGATGGATGCATCCAACTGCTGCTTGGGGTCCAGTTTTGCGTCGGCGCGAAGGTTGCGGGCGGCGCCGATGATCTCCTGCAGCAGGGCGAACTGCTGTTCGGCCGCGGCGTCGTGGGCGGCTTCGTCGTACTGCGGGAACTGCGCCAGGGAGATAGACCTGGGGCGGCCTTCGCGGCCGGCGCAGAGGCGCTGCCAGAGCTCTTCGGTGATGAAGGGCATGGCCGGGTGGAGCAGGCGCAGCGAGGTTTCAAAGACGGTGAGGATGTTGCGCCAGTTGGCGTCGAGCCCGGAGCCTTCGCGGAAGCGGAGCTTTTTCAGCTCGATGTACCAGTCGCAGAAATCATCCCAGAAGAAGTGCCAGAGGATGTTGGCCGCTTCGTGGAAGCGATAAGACGCAATGGCTTTGTTGACCTCCGCCGCACAGGTGTTGAGCGAGGAGAAGATCCAGCGGTCTTCGAGCGCCACGGCGCCGTCGATGGCCTCCGGCAGATAGGAGGTCTTCTCCACCGGCGCCCAGGGCTCGGCGCCGGCGCGTTCCAGGTTGAGGAATAGGAATCGGGCGGCGTTCCAGATCTTGTTGGCGAAGGCGCGGGCCGACTGCATGCGGTCTTCACTGGCGATGATGTCGGTACCGGGAGGCGCGGCCAGCACGAGCGACATGCGGACGGCGTCGGTGCCGTACTTCTCGGTTACTTCCAGCGGGTCGATGACATTGCCCTTGGTCTTGGACATCTTCTGGCGTTCGGCGTCGCGCACCAAGCCGTGGATGTAGACCTGGCGGAAAGGCACCTCGCCGGTGCACTCCAGCCCCATGACGATCATGCGGGCGACCCAGAAGAAGATGATGTCGAAGCCGGTGATGAGCAGCGACGTGGGGTAGTAGCGCTTGAGGTCCTCGGTCTGGTCCGGCCAGCCGAGCGTGGAGAAAGGCCAGAGACCGGAGCTGAACCAGGTATCGAGCACGTCGGTATCCTGCGCGACATCGGGCGAGCCGCACTGCTGGCAGACGGAGGGCGTTTCGCGGCTGACGGTAATGCCGGAGCAGGCGGCGCAGTGCCAGGCCGGGATGCGGTGGCCCCACCACAACTGGCGCGAGATGCACCAATCGCGGATGTTGCGCATCCAGTGGAAATAGGTGTGCGCCCAGTTTTCGGGAATGAACTGGATGCGGCCGTCCTCAACGGCTTCGATGGCGGGCTTGGCGAGCGGCTCCATCTTGACGAACCACTGCTTGGAGACGAGGGGCTCGACGATGGTGCGGCAGCGCTGGCAAAGGCTGGCGGGTAGGTTGTGCGGCCTGGTGGCGGCGAGGAGGCCGGCGGCCTCCAAATCGGCCAGGACTTTCTTGCGGGCTTCGAAGCGGTCGAGCCCGGCATAGGCCTCGCCTGCCTCGGCGGTCATGCGGGCGAGATTGTCGATGACGCGGACGTGGGGCAAATTGTGGCGCTTGCCGGCTTCGAAGTCGTTCGGGTCGTGAGCGGGCGTGATTTTGACGACGCCGGTGCCGAATTCGGGATCGGCCATGTCGTCGAGGACGATGGGGATTTCGCGGCCGACGAGCGGGAGGAGTACGGTATGGCCGTGGAGGTCGAGATAGCGTTCGTCGCGGGCATTGATGGCGACGGCGGTATCGCCGAGCATGGTCTCCGGCCGGGTGGTGGCGACGGTGAGGAAGCGGCCCGGCTGATCCTTGACGGGGTAGTGAATCTCCCACAGGCTGCCCTGCGTCTCCT
>CAZWDD010000073.1:4943-20763 GCA_964632345.1 uncultured Solibacteraceae bacterium
GTGGCAGCGGGGGCACCAGTTGACCATGTACTCGCCGCGGTAGATGAGCCCCATTTCATAGAGGCGGACAAAGATCTCGCGGACGGCGCGGGACAGGCCGGGATCGAGAGTGAAGCGGTTGCGCGTCCAATCGACCGAGTCGCCGATCTTGCGCATCTGGCGTTCGATGTTGCCGCCGTACTGGGCTTTCCATTCCCAGACGCGCTCCTCGAACTTCTCGCGTCCAAGGTCGAACCGCGTAACGCCATCCTTGGCCAGTTCGCGCTCCACTACCATCTGCGTGGCGATGCCGGCGTGATCGGTTCCGGGAATCCAGAGCGTGTTATCGCCGAGCATGCGGTGGTACCGGATGATCATGTCCATCTCGGTATGGCCGATCATGTGGCCGATGTGGAGGGAGCCGGTAACGTTCGGCGGGGGGATGGCTAGGGAGAATGCGCGTCCGGGTTTGGCGGGGTCGGCCTCGAAGATGCCGGAGGTCTCCCACCACTCCGCCCAATGCGGCTCAAAACGCTGCGGTTCGTAGATTTTATCAAGTTCCATGCGAGGAAACTTACAGTTTAGCAACCGGGGTGGCGGCGGCGGCGGAATTGCCTTCCGAACAATTTGTCATGGAACTGTTTTGGCGGAATTTCGATCGGGTGAATTTGCGGTTACGGGCGGAGGGCGTCGCGTTTTGCGTTGGGGTCGAGGCCGACGGCACGTTCCCAGGAGCCGTACATGGGGTTGGGGAGGACGAACCAGCGGACGCCCCACATCTGATCGTGGAAGCGCTGGAGTTCGGCGCGGGCGGCGGGTGTGGCGGGGGGAGTGGTGAAGTCGCCGAAGTCATCGCCGATCAACAGAAGGATGCGGAACCGTTCGGCGACGGCGCGGCGGCGGTCGGACTTGTCGCTGCCGGCGGTTTTGCAGAGAAGGCGGTCCGGGGAGACGGGGATGCGGAGTTGGCGAAGGACCTGGATGGTGGGGTCGAGAGCGTCAGTGGGATTGCAGACGCGGTTGGTGACGTAGACGGGGGCGACGCCGCGGAGGACAGCGGCGTGGAGGAACTCGACGGCTCCGGGGATGGCTCCGGCGCGCGCCTGCTTCACCCATGCATCCCAGTGCTGCTCGGAGTATGTTTTGCCGGAACGGACGAGGATGGCCTGGGAGGAGGAGTTATCGAGGACGGTTTCGTCAAGATCGAGGATGACGGCCGGGGGGAGGGAACGGAAGTCGTTGGTCTGTTCGTAGGCGGCGGTCCAGTTCGGGTCGGCGAGGGCGGCGGAGAGAGCCATGCCTGCGGCGCGGTAGGTTTGGGTGGTTAGGGCGGAGTACTCGGCGGCGGTCTGCACCCAGGCGACGGCGTTGAGGCCGGGATCCATTGCGGGGCCCGGCGCCGGCTGCGCCGCCAGACGCCAGGCCAACAGGAGATATGCGACACCGGCCACTTTTCTCATACGCCGCAGGATAGCAGACGGCAAGAAAAAAGCGGGGACCCGGAGGTCCCCGCGAATGGCAAGTTTCGCACGAAAGTTAGATTCGCTTGGACGCGCCCTGTTTCCGCGTGTCGATCATTTTCTCCATCTCGGCGACGGGGAGAGTAATCGTCAGGCGTGTAGTGCGGTCATTGGTGGTGAGGCTCATGGCGTCGAGAGCGGTGGCCAGGGCCTTGACGTCCGGTTTGTCGCGGTTCATCTGCACCATGGTGGACAGGAAGCGGACGATATCGGCGATGCCGGTAGCGTCTTTCTGCGAGCGGGAGACGGTTTCTGCGGTCAAGTCCATTGTTTCGGCGCCGAAGCGGACGCCCATGGCCATCTGTTCGATGCCCTTGAAGGCTTCGCCGCCCATCATGCCAGCCTGGGGGGCGCGGTCGCCGGGGATAACATTGGAGAGTTCGGAGACAGGTACGGAAGTCACCATCCAGATATCGTTTTCGCGGCTCATCAGCTGTACTTTGTCGTAAGTGGAAGCAATAAGTGGGGCGCCTGCCGAGATACGCCGTTGGAGGGCATGCCGGACGGCATCCTTGTTACCGGCGACGGCGATGGAGCCGTCGAGAAACGCCAGGGCCGAGTCGTCCTTTCCATCCGTTTTCGTGAAGAAGTCGATGCCGCCGATGGTCTCCGACGGGAGGATGCCGGTGGTTTTCAGGGCGGCGCCAATGCGAGCCGGGTCGAAGACGCCGCGAACGACGATGAGGGCAGGGGACTGGCGGACACGCGAGTTAACGTCCGTGGTGGCGAAGATGACTTCCTTCAGATCGCGGCGCGGGTCGAAGCCGGTGAGAGCGGCGATGCGGCCGAATTCGCCGTTCTTGTCGTTCATTTCCTCCATCACCTTACGGCCGAAGAAGGAGTCGCGGGCGCGTTCGATATCGATGCCGGCCACCATGCGTGCCTCCGGCATGACTAGGTTCAGGAGGGCGGAATCGGCGGAAAAGGCGGCCGAGGCGGAAAGTAGAAAAGACAGCAGGACGGGCTGCAAGCGCATATGGTTGTATCAACTCCTTCGTATGTTGGAACGCGTTCGGAGGGGAAAGTGTTCCAATGAGATACGCAGAATTTTCAGGCCGGGGGAATCGGAACCTGCTCGGTAATCTCGATACCGTAGCCTTCCAGTCCCATGACCTTACGCGGGTTATTGGTGAGAAGCCTGATGCGACGGAGGCCGAGGTCGGCTAGGATCTGAGAACCGATGCCAGCCTCGTGCATGACCTGGGTGCCGTCGGCCGTGGCGATGACCTGCGGGCCGCGGGTGCGGGGACGAATCTCCATGGCGCCGTCGGGGGCGCCATCGGGACCGGGCACGTACTGCACGCCGTCGGAGTTCTGGTGGAGGTAGACGAGGACGCCGGCGCCCTCCCGGACGATGGCGGCGAGCGAGGCGTCGACGAGGTAGGCGCCGTCGTGGTCGATGGAGCCGAACAGGTTGCCGTAGGCGCAGTGGGCGTGGACGCGGACCAGGACGTTTTCGGCGTTGGAGATGTCGCCGTAGACGAGGGCGGTGTGGATAAGGGGCTGGATGCGGGAGAAGTAGGTGATGAGGCGGAATTCGCCGTGGCGGGTGCGGATGCGGCCCTCGCCTTTGCGGAGAAGGAGACGTTCCTTGAGGAGGCGATAGCGGATCAACTGGGCCACCGAGATCATGCGTATGCCATGGTGTTCGGCGAAGTCGAGCAGTTCGGGGACCCGGGCCATGGTCCCATCCTCATTCATGATTTCGCAGATGACGCCGCCGGGTTGAAGGCCGGCGAGGCGAGCGAGGTCGACGGCGGCCTCGGTTTGGCCGGCGCGAACGAGGACGCCGCCTTCTTTGGCGCGAAGGGGGAACATGTGGCCTGGGCGGGCGAGGTCGGACGGGCGGGCGCCGGGGCGCATGGCGACTTGGATGGTCAGGGAGCGGTCGGCGGCGGAGATGCCGGTTGTGACGCCGGCGGCGGCGTCGATGGATTCGGTGAAGGCGGTCCCGAAGCGAGAGGTGTTGTTGGGGGACATGAGCGGAAGGTTCAGCTCATCGCACTTTTCGGGACTGAGGGCAAGGCAGATGAGGCCGCGACCGTGGACGGCCATGAAGTTGATGATTTCCGGGGTGATCTTCTCGGCGGCGATGGTGAGGTCGCCTTCGTTTTCACGATCCTCATCGTCGACGACCACGAGCATTCTGCCCTGGCGGAAGTCCTCAATCGCCTCCTCGATGGAAGAGAAGCGCGAGCTCAGTTCCGGCATTTGGCTATCCCTTGCGACGCGCTTCATACGCCGCGAACCGCTCGCGGTAGTCCTCAAAGCCCTTGCGGCCCATGAGGCCGAAGGTGAATTTCTTGCCGAGTTCGACGCCTTCCTGGTCGAACGCATTGATATTGAGCAGTTCACCGGCAAAGGCCGTTTCGAACTCCATCAATTGGAAGAAGGCGCCGAGGTGCTCCTCGTCGATACGGTCGAGGGTGAAGCGGCAGTTCGGGCGGCTGTTTTCAGTCAGCGCGGCCTCGGTGGAGCGCTGTTCGGCGTCGAGGAGCTTCGCCAGCGACTGTCCGCAAAGGTAGTCGAAACCTTCGAGGCCAGGCTTGGCTTTGGGAATCGCGCCCTTGTCCTTCGGCTTGGCGACGGTCCAGAAGGTGAAGACTTTGTCGTTGGGTCCTTCCATGTAGAGCTGGACCTGGGAGTGTTGATCTGTGGTGCCGAGGGCGGCGACCGGGGTCTGCCCGACGTGGACGACGCGGCCTTTGCGGTTTTTCGCCTTTCCAAGTGACTCGGCCCAGAGCTGGCGGAACCAGAAGGCGGTGCCCCAAAGGCGGTTGGCGTAGGGGAAGGCGACCTGGATGGGCTTCTTCTTCTTGGCCATGAGAAGCCAGTGGAGAACCGCGGCGCGCAGCGGCGTATTCTTTTCGAGGTCGTCCGACCATGCCAGTGCGTTCATGGAGGCGGCGCCCTTGAGGAGTTTGCGGATATCGAGGCCGAGGAGAGCGGCCGGGAGCAGGCCAACGGCCGAGAGGACGCTGAACCGGCCGCCGACATTTTCCGGCAGGTGGAAGGTGGGGTACCCTTCGCGTGTCGCCAGGACCTTCAAATCGCCGCGGCCTTCGCTGGTGACCACGGCAATGCGTTCCCGGGCGGCTTCTCCGAGCCAGGCTTTGACGATTAGGAAAGCGGCGACGGTCTCGGCGGTGGCGCCGGACTTGGCAATGACTACGGCCAAGGTGCGGGCCGGGGTCATAGAGGCGAGCGCTGACTGCATCAACTCAGGATCGACATTATCGAGAATTACCAGGCGGGGCTGGCCGGCGGACTGAACCGGGTGGGGGCCACGGATGCCGCAGTCAAGAGCCCAGGCGCCGAGGGCGCTTCCGCCGATGCCGACCAGGCAGACAGTGTCGAACGTGCCCTTGACGCTGGCGGCGTAGGCCAGGATCTGCTTGACCACTGCTCCGCCATTGGGCAGATCCGGGAAGCCGACGGCACCCGACTCGTAAACCTTCCGGAAGCCCGCCAAGGCTTGGGCGGCGGCGCCGGCGGTTCCGGCGATTTCAGCAGGGGTCAGTCCGTGGGCCTCACCCACCATGTGCGAACGCAGATTCGTATCGTCGAAATGGATTGCCATTCCCGTTTGTTCCTCAACTCCAGATTAGCGCGACCTGCTATTCCTTGGTCACAGGAGTGGGGAATGTGTGCGAGATATGGTCCTGCCAGGTCAGGTTTTCTTCGTCGACAAGCGCCCAGAGGAGGCCGACGCCAGCCGGCAGAACGCTGACGAAATTACCGAAGATACGCATCGCCAGTTGGTCGTGGCTGGGCCGGCGACCGTCGAAATCCACCAGGCGCAATCCGGCAAACTCCATTCCCGGGGTACGGCCACGAACGGACAGGAAGACAGCGTGGTAGAGCAAGGCGATCAGCACGGCTCCGGCGGCCAGCACGGCGGCGCTCACCGGGTCCATCAAAGCGGGGAGGAGGTCTTCGCAGCCCCAGGACAAGATGCCAAGGAAGGTCAGCAGGAGAAGTCCGATGAAGCCAAGGTCATAGAGAGCGGCGAAGGTCCGGTGGGAGACGGAAGCCACTTCGTGTTCGCAGTAGATGCGGGCATCGACCGAGGTTGCCAGTTTTCGTGCCTGCGGCGCGGCGACCGGAACAAACTCCAGGACGCCCTGCTGCGGCAGGTAGGAAGCGGTGGCCGGGCGCCGGCGCGCGGCCGGAGGTGCCTTTCGGGCGGGCCGGGGTGCCGGTTCATTTCCGTCGATGGAAACGATCTTCCCGCTCTCGCGGGAGGCGAATAATGTCTGCTGGGTGGCCCAGGCGTGGCGCGGTACGCGAGTGGATTCGGACGCCGGTGAGACGCCATGCTCGCCTGGAACGACTTCGGGAGCGGACTCCATTAGAGCGATGGGAGCGGAACGAACCTCGGGCTGCATTGCCAGTGCGCCGCGAACGTGGAATGCCGACTCGACCTGACGGTCGTTCAACCGCGCCGCACACTTCGTACAGCGATGTTCATCCTCGTTATTCCAATGTGCGCAGCGGGAGCAAATCATGTGGTTGCCTCAGTTTCCAGGTCCGTGCTAGCGTTGCAGGGTTGATTCCAGTCGTCAATAGATCCGGCGCGGATCGCAAGGCCCGATTCCCCTGGCAAGGGAGGTGCCCTTTCAGATACTTTATCACTAGTGCTTTAGTTTTCAAGCACTTTTGTATCCACCTTTCAGGTTTTCATCGTACGCCTCTGCCCACAATATCGGGCGTTGTTGTCCTCTACTTTACCCTCAATGGGGCAATTCTCCTCTCCCAGATTGTTCCGGGTCCGCCATCGGTTTCGGCACCTCCGGGGGCGGTGTCCGAGCCAGCGCAGGTAAAATCTGCCCCCGTGGCCCTGCCGCGGCCAGGGGGGCCCGCCCCGGATGAAATTCTCACATCGGCGGTGCTGCGGCAGGAGATGGACGGGCCGGTGCGGAAACTCCGGGTGTCGGCGCGGTTGGAGACCACCGAGATGTTGTTGACGGCCGATGAGATCGACTACAACGAAGAGACGGGCGACGCAGAGGCGCGCGGCAACGTAGCGTTTGAGAACTTTCAAACGGGTGAGAAGCTGACAGCCACCAGAATAAATTACAACTTGAGGGAAGAGACCGGAACATTCTATGAAATAAAGGGTTCTGCGCCAATCAAGGTGGAGTATCGTCCGCGTCTGTTGATGACGAACAACCCCTTTGTTTTTCAAGGACGTTTGGCTGAGAAGATCAAAAATCGCTACATTCTTTACGATGGATTCGTGACCAACTGTCGAATCCCGAAGCCGTGGTGGCGGCTGACTGGGCCGAAGTTCGATATCATCCCGGGAGAGAGGGCGATTGCCTACAAGTCCTTCTTTAAGGTTAAGCGGTTTCCTCTTCTATACGCGCCAGTTTTCTTCAAGTCATTGGAGGAGCAGCCAAGGCGGTCCGGGTTTCTGACGCCAAACGCGGGCCGGAGCACTCGGCTTGGATGGATGTACGGTTTGGGGTACTTTTGGGCGATCAACCGGAGCTACGATGCCATGTACCGGACGCGGGTGTTCACGCAGCGTGGCATGTCCCATGAAATCGACTTCCGCGGGAAGCCCCGTGCGGGGACGGAGTTCAGCTTCGCGCTCTACGGAGTGAACGACCGTGGGAGGCGTCTGGAGGACGGAACGCGATTCAAGGAGGGTGGCTACCAGTTCAACATCTCAGCGAAGTCCGCCATCGGCAAGGGCTGGACTGGTTTCGCAAACATAAACTATTTATCTTCATTTCTTTTCCGGCAGGCATTCACGCAAAGCTTTAATGAGGCGATCTTCTCCGAAGTCAATTCGATCGGCTATGTGACGAAGAGCTGGTCGCACTACTCCTTCCATACGGTTATCTCTCGCCATCAACTGTTCCAGGGGTCGCGGGAGGTGGACCAGATCGTCATTCGCAAGTTGCCGAGTTTTGAGTTCTACGCCCGCGAGCGGAGGATTTCAAAGAAGGTGCTGCCGGTGTGGTTCTCGATGGAGTCATCGGCGGGGTTCTACCGGCGGCGGCAGTTGTTGTTCGAGACCCGTTCGTTCACGGAGCGGATCCATGCGACGCCAAGATTGACAACTGCACTTGATTTCAAAGGATTCCGAATATTACCTTCGATTTCACTTCACGGTACTGCGTACGGATCAAGCCGGAATGCGGAGTCGCTGCAGGTGGTGGGGCAGAACCTGAACCGCTTCGCGTCAGACTTTCAGATTGATATCGTAACCCCAACATTGGAAAAGATTTTTGATGGTCCAAAGTGGCTGGGCGGGCGGATGAAGCATGTGATTGAGCCGCGTCTGGCGTACCGGCGGGTGGATGGTGTGAATCGCTTCCGGGAAACGATCCGGTTAGACGAACTGGACATCCTGAATAACACGTCGGAGGCCGAGGTTGCCCTATTCAATCGTTTGTTTGTAAAGCGTGGAGAGGACACGCATGAGCTTCTGACGTGGCAGGTGTGGCAACGGCGGTACTTTGACCCGACGTTCGGCGGCGCGGTTGTGCCAGGGCAGCGAAACGTTTTCGCGTCGACCATCGGCCTGACCGGGTATGCGTTCTTCAATGGGCCGCGACACTACTCGCCGATCGTCTCGGCGCTGCGGCTTTCACCGCTGCCGAGCACGGCCGTCGAGTGGCGGACCGATTACGATCCGCTTTTTCCCCGCATCTCCAATTCGTCGGTGACGGCTGACTTTCGGTTGAAGGAGAAGTATAGCGGGGCGGTGGGACACAATCAGGTGCGTGGCGCGCCTGGAGTTTCCCCGAATGCGAATCAGTTGCTGGGACGGGTCGGGTACGGCGTGGAGGGCAAGCCCGGTTGGCGGGTCGG
Organism: uncultured Solibacteraceae bacterium; assembly: GCA_964632345.1. Lineage (GTDB taxonomy): Bacteria > Acidobacteriota > Terriglobia > Bryobacterales > Bryobacteraceae. Next base: position 13,268 of record CAZWDD010000073.1, read on the forward strand.
CTTTAACGTCGTATATGACTACCGTATCCGGGTAATGCAGTTTGCTACGACCGAGGTGAGCTACAACTCGGACTGCTGCGGACTTTCCTTTCAACACCGCCGCTTCAGCTTTGGGACGCGCAACGAGAATCAGTTTCTGGTATCGTTCTCGGTGGCGAACATTGGCAGCTTCGGTACGCTCCGCAAGCAGGAGCGGCTGTTCTAGTCGCAACGACTTCCAAGGAGAATGGCATGCTAACACGGAGAAATTTTGTGGGACTGCTCGGCGCGGCCCCGTTGGCGGCGCAGGGACGTGGCGCGAAGTTCCGGGTGTACGTTGGGACCTACACCCGCGGCGAGAGCAAGGGGATCTACAGTTTTGTCCTGGATACGGCATCCGGAACGTTGAGTTCCGAGGGGCTGGCCGGTGAGGTGGAGAACCCGTCGTTCCTTGCGATTCATCCTTCGAACAACTACCTGTACGCATGCGGGGAGTTGAGCAAATTCAAAGACCAGGCGAGCGGGGCGCTGACGGCGTTCAAGATCGATGCGGCGACGGGGAAGCTCGAGCGGCTGAACGATGCGATTGCCGGCGGGACGTCGACGTGCCATGTCAACATCAGCCGGAATGGGCGGTATGCGGTGGTGGCCAACTATGGGACGGGCAGTTGCGCGGCCTTCGCGATCGGGCCGGACGGGCGGCTGGGGGAACGGACCGCGTTTTTCCAGCACCAGGGATCCAGCGTCGATGCCGGACGGCAGAAGGGGCCGCACGCGCATTCGGTGAACTTCGACCGGCAGAACCGTCATGTGATCGTCGCCGATTTGGGCTTGGACCAGGTGTTGGTGTACAAGTTCGATCCGAATACGGGTGCGATGTCGCCGAACGATCCGCCGTTCGCCAAGGTGAAGCCGGGATCCGGCCCTCGGCATTTCTCGTTCCATCCTTCAGGGAAGTACGCCTACGTCATTAATGAAATGGCCTGCACGGTGACCGGATTCCGTTGGGATGCGCGGAAGGGCACGCTGGAAGAGATTGAAACGGTTCCGACGCTTCCGGTTCCGGTGCAGAAGAGCTATTCGACGGCCGAGGTGGTGGCGCACCCGAGCGGGCGGTTTCTCTACGGTTCAAACCGTGGACACAATACGATAGCTGTTTTCCAGATTGACCAGAACACGGGCAAATTGACGACCGTGGAGCACAAGTCGACGAAGGGAGAGATTCCGCGGAACTTCGCCATTGATCCGACGGGGCAGTTCCTGATCGCCGCCAACCAGAACTCCTCGACAATTGTGAACTTTCGGATCAATCCAGCATCGGGCGCATTGGAACAGGTGGGCGAGCCGCATGCGGCACCGTTCCCGGTCTGCGTGCGGTATCTACGGATGCGAAGGGCCTAACGGCCGGCCCGCGGGGGGCGGAACAGTTCGTTCGGGGAGATGGGTCGGGGAAGCAGGAAGTCGACGAAACAGACGGCCATCTCCTCCCGGCTCTGTTCGCCCCAGCGGACGGTGGCGCGCGGATCCGGGTTGCGGGGGTTGGCGGGAGAGTTGTCGAAGACGGCATCGACGATGATGCGCGTGCCGCGGGCTACTGGAACGGGCTTGGCGGGGCGGTAGACGAGTTGCCAGTAAAAGTGATAGTTGGGGACATCGAGGAGGAGCCGCTCGGAATCGTCCTCGGCGACGGTGCGTACCCGCATTGCCTTGCCGCGCAGGTGCATGTGCGGGGCGAGGGCGTAGATTTCTGTGGGAGTGTTGACGCGGAATTCGGCGGTGACCTGATGGGCCGGGGCGCCGGGGGGGATGGTGAAGTTTCCTTGGGCGATGGATAGGGAGTAGTGGCGTGTGTGGACCGGGCCGGGGGCGAAACGGAGGCCAACTCGGGTGCGGTCCTCGGCGGGCGTCCCGTTGGGGGTGTAGTGGATCTGGAAAATCAGGTCACTGCCAGCCGGGATGAGTTTCGCGTGACCGGGGGGGAGGCGGTGGGGGTCGGCGCCGGGCAGGTAGGCGGCAATCACCTCGTCGAGGGTGGAGAGTCCGGCCAGGGCCTGCCCCTTCGCCGGAAAGAGGACGCCGGGTTCGCGGCCGCGCAGCCAGACGGACTTGGGCGGGCGGACGAAGACGACGGCGTGATGGACGTGGGCGCGGCTTGCGGGGCGGACTTCGATTTCGCTCACCCAGCGGTCCTCGGTGAATCCGGTGGGGACGATGATGTGCTGGTAGTCCACCTCGCCGGAGTCGGGGATGCGGAAGGAGGCGGGCATTTCGACGACGGCGTCGGGCGTGCCGATGCGCCAACCTTCGGTCCACTTCCGGGGAGGTTTTGCCGGTGCTCCGGCCGGCGCGCCGCCTTCGGCCCAGCGGCGGATGGTATCGATCTCGGCGGGCGTGAGCCTCGGATCGTTGGCGAACTCGCCAGGGGAGGAGACGGCGAACCATGGGGGCATGGTGCCGCGCAGGACGGCATCGCGAATGGCGCGGGCGTACGGTCGGGCCTGTTCGTAGGTCTGCAGGGCCATGGGCGCGGCCTCGCCTGCGCGGTGGCAGCCCTGGCAGTGCCGTTCGAGAACGGGCAGAACATCGGCATAAAACAGAGGCACGGCGGCCAGAAGTTTGTATCCGGTTTTCCCCACCCTTCGAGCGTAACCGCACGGTAACAGAGAACTCTAGTAAAATAATCGAGTGAGAGCTCGTTCCTCCTCGCTACCCCGTTGTGAGTCGATTTCTCATTTGATCCAGGAGTAAAAGCCGAACATGCCACGAAAGAAAGTGAACGAAGCTACTGTTGCACCTCCCCCGGATAGCACCGTTAGCCCTGCTGTCAACAAGACCCGGAAGAAGACCGTGACTGCTTCCGCAACGCAAGCCACCGCTCATTCTGCTGCCACCAAGCCCGCCGCTGCCCGTCGTAAGGCCGCGCCGAAGTCGATCGCCGCTGAGCCGTCGAACGCCTCCATCGCCAGCCTCGCCGAAGCTGTCCACAATCCGCCTGTACTCGATACGCGCTCCCTTGAGGAACTCGCGTATCATTCCTGGCTGGAACGTGGTTGTCCCATGGGTTCTCCCGACGAAGATTGGTACCGCGCCGAGCAGAAACTGAAGTCTCTCAGCGCCGCTGCCGGCCGCTAGGCCGACGAACTCACCGAAGGCCCCGAGCGCAGTTGCGACGGGGCCTTTTTTCGTTGATATGATGATGGCAACATGCGAGTTGCCATCTGCCTATTTCTGGGTGCGGTTCTTAATGCGCAATCGCCCGGGGACATCGAGTTTTTCGATAAAGAGATCCGTCCGCTGCTGCGTTCGAACTGCCAGGGTTGCCATTCGGTCAACTCGTTGAACAGCGGGCTGGCGGTGGACTCGAAAGCCGCGCTTCTGCGCGGCGGCAACCGTGGGCCGGCGGCGGTGCCGGGTGACCATGCGAGTCTGTTTCTGAAAGCCGTCCGGCATGAGGATGGACTGAAGATGCCGCCCGGCCGCAAGCTTGCCGCCGAGCAGATCGCCAAACTGGAGGAGTGGGTGAAGCGCGGGCTGCCCGCGACGCCGGAGTTTGCGGTTGAAAAGCGGCGCAAGTCCACGCACTGGGCGTTCCAGCCGGTTACGCGCCCGGCAGCGTCCGGTATCGACGAGTTTATCGCCGCCAAATTGAAGGAGAAGAACCTGGCGCCGTCTCCGGAAGCCGATCGCGCGACGCTGATCCGGCGAGTTAGCCTGGACCTGACAGGGCTGCCGCCAACGCCCGCGGAACTGTCCGCGTTTCTCGGAGACGCGCGCCCGGACGCCTATGAACGCCTGGTGGACCGTCTTCTTGCGAGCCCGCATTTCGGCGAGCGGCAGGCTCGCCACTGGCTGGACCTGGCGCGATATGCAGACTCCGACGGCTACACGATTGACGCGCCTCGGGATATTTATCCGTTTCGTGACTGGGTGATCAACTCTTTGAACGCCGACATGCCGTTCGACCGATTCACCGTCGAGCAGTTCGCCGGCGATCTGCTGCCGAACGCCACGAACGACCAGATCATCGCCACGGGTTTTCACCGGAACACGCCGTCCAACTACGAAGGCGGCATTGATTTTGAGCAGTACCGCGTTGAGGCCGTGGCGGACCGCGTCCATACCACCGGAGCCGTCTGGCTGGGACTAACGCTTGGCTGCGCGCGCTGCCACGACCACAAGTACGATCCGATTTCGCAGCGCGAGTTCTATCAGTTATTCGCGTTCCTGAATAACGTGGATGAAGTGGACCGTGAGGCGGACCGTAAGTTCTTCAATAAGCCGTTCCTAGAAATGGGTTCGCCGGAGGAGATTGCGGCGCTGGCCAAGTGGGACGCCGGTGTGCAAGAGGTGGAGTACAAGATCCGGAAACGGCAGGAGGCGTTGACGCAGGACGCCGACAAGGACCCGGAGCTGACGGCGCTGCGCAAGGAACTGGCCGACCTGCGCCGGGCCAAGCCCAAGGTGCAGCGGACGATGGTGATGCGAGACCGGGCGACGCCGCGCGACCACTACATTCATCTGGGCGGCGACTTCACGCGCAAGGGCAGTGCCGTGCAGCCGGGCGTGCCATCCGTGTTCCCGCCGTTGAAGAACCCGAACGCGGTACCGAACCGTCTGGACCTGGCCAAGTGGCTGGTCGACAAGGACAACCCGCTCACGGCGCGCGTCACCATGAACCGGCTTTGGCAGCAGTACTTCGGGAAGGGAATTGTCGAAACCGAAAATGACCTTGGCGTGATGGGCGATAAGCCGACGCATAAGGATCTTTTGGACTGGCTGGCCGCAGAGTTCATGGCGGGCGATTGGAAGCTGAAGCGGATGCATAAGTTGATCGTCATGAGCGCGACTTATCGCCAGGCATCAAACCACCGGCCTGACGCCGCCGCAGTTGACCCATATAACAAACTGCTGGCACGGCAGAATCGCCTGCGGTTGGACGCCGAGATTATCCGTGACGCCGCGTTGGTGGCCACCGGGTTACTGGGGCGCAAGGTGGGCGGTCCCAGCGTGTATCCCCCGATTCCGAAGGGCGCCACGGATGTGACGCAGGTGAAGCGGGAGTGGAAGGTCTCTGAGGGAGAGGATAAGTACCGGCGCGGCATGTACACGTTCTTCCAGCGCTCGGCCGGCCACCCGGCGCTGATCACTTTCGACGCTCCGGATGGCGCCGTCACGTGCACGCGGCGCATCCGTTCCAACACGCCGCTACAGGCGCTGATCCTCTTGAACGACGATGCGTACTTCGAGTTCGCCGAGGTGCTGGCGAAGAACGTACTGGCCGACGGAGCCGCCACCGGGGATGCCGGGCGGCTGCGGCTTGCCTGGCAGCGCGTGCTGCAGCGGGCGCCGAAGCCGGCCGAAGAGAAGCGCATGCTGGCGTTCCTGGCCGCACAGCGGGACGCGCAGAAGGAAAAAAGCGAACCGGCCGCCTGGACCGCGGTGGCGCGGGTAATGCTCAACCTCGACGAATTCATGACGCGGGAGTAACAAATGAACTGGGAAGAAAAACTGCTACGGAAACGAACGCGTCGCCACCTGTTTCAAGAGTGTGGATTCGGCGTGGGGAAGGCGGCCCTGGCCAGCCTGATGGCCGACAATCTACTGGCGCAGGTCAACGCCCGCCATCATGCGCCGAAGGTGGACCGCGTGATCTTCCTGTTTATGGCCGGGGCTCCGACGCAACTGGAGCTGTTCGACTATAAACCGGAGCTGGTGAAGTGGGACGGAAAGGTGACGCCGGAGTCGTTTCTGAAGGGCAAGCGCTTTGCCTTCATGGACACGTTCTCCAAGGAGCCTCCAAAGTTACTCGGCACGCGCCGCACGTTCCAGCAGGCGGGTGGAAATGGGATGTGGTTCTCCGATCTGGTTCCGCACCTGTCCACCGTTGCCGATGATATCGCGATGATACACGGCGTGGCGACGGAGAACTTCAATCACGGGCCGGCGAAGTTATTCACGAATACTGGCTCGGTGCGGACCGGGCGGCCATCGATTGGATCGTGGGTGACTTACGGCATCGGCAGCGAGGCGAAGACGTTGCCAGGCTATGTCGTCCTGCAATCCGGACCGCGCGGACCGCGCGGCGGTGCGGCTCTGTGGGGCAGCGGTTTTCTTCCGACGTCCTATCAGGGCGTACCGTTTCGTTCGGCCGGTGATCCGATTCTGGACCTTTCGAACCCGCAGGGCGTCGACGCCGAACAGCAGCGCCGGACGATCGAGGCGATCCGCGATTTGAACCAGATGGAGTTGGAAGAGACGGGCGACAGCGAAATCGGTACGCGGATCTCTCAGTATGAGATGGCCTACCGGATGCAGACCAGCGGGCCGGAGTTGATCGATTTCGCGCAGGAGTCTAAGCAAACGCTGGAGATGTACGGCGCCGAGCCGGGCAAGGCTTCCTATGCGAATAACTGCCTGCTGGCGCGGCGGTTGGTGGAGCGCGGCGTGCGGTTCGTGCAACTGTATCATGCCGATTGGGATCACCACGACGACATCACCAAGCCGCTTGAGCGTGTCTGCGAAGAGGTGGACCGCCCGACGGCGGCGCTGATCAAGGATCTGAAACAGCGCGGGCTGCTGGAGCGGACACTGGTGATCTGGAGCGGCGAGTTCGGCCGGACGCCGATGGGTGAAGTCCGTGAGAAGGGCAAAATCGGCCGGAATCATCATATCGATGCGTTCAGCCTCTTCATGGCCGGCGGCGGGATCAAGGCCGGGTCGGTTGTCGGCGGCACCGATGAGTTCGGCTTCTCGCCCACCGGAGGCCATATCCATGTGCACGATATCCAGGCCACCATCCTTCACCTGCTCGGCATCGACCACCTGAAGCTGACCTTCCGCTTCCAGGGACGCGACTTCCGGCTGACCGACGTGGCTGGTAACGTGATCAAGCCACTGTTGGCGTAAATAGAAAACGGGGGACGCAGCGGGTGCGTCCCCCGTTTTTCCAGTTAGTAAGTCGCCTACTTCTCGGTCAACGCCGCCACGCCCGGCAGTTCGAGGCCGGACAGGAACTCGAGCGACGCGCCGCCGCCGGTGGAGACGTGCGTGATCTTGTCCGACACACCGGCCGACTTGATCGCCTTCTCCGAATCGCCGCCGCCGACGACACTTACTGCGCCGGAGTTTGCCACCGCTTTTGCGAGAGCCACCGTGCCGGTATCGAACGGCTTCATCTCAAATACGCCCATCGGCCCGTTCCAGATGATGGTCTTGGCTGCGCCGATCACTGCTTCAAACTTCGCAATGGTGGCCGGGCCGATGTCGAGCGCCATCTTCCCGTCCGGAATCGCAGTCACGACCTCATTCGCCGCTCCGGCCTTGAACTCCTCCGCCACCACGTGATCCACCGGCAGCAGCAACTTCTCGCCGAGCGAATTCATCAGTTCGAGCGCCAGCGGGATCTTGTCCTCTTCCACCAGCGACTTGCCGGTCGCCTCGCCGCGCGCCTTGAGGAACGTATAGGCCATCGCGCCGCCGATCACCAATTGGTCCACAACCTTTGAGAGGTTCTGGAT
>CAZWDD010000074.1:0-20661 GCA_964632345.1 uncultured Solibacteraceae bacterium
TGCAGGAGGTCGACATGCGGACCGAGCGCATCAAGGGCCGCGATACGGTGCGCGAACTCGAACGGCTCACCGGCATGCGCGGCGTATTCGGAGCCTCCATGCCGTTTCAGGGCGGCGGCTATGGCAACGCCGTTCTGGTCAACGGCACCGTCCTCGGATCGCGCGTATTCCCCATTGGCCATTCCGAGGGGATGGAGCCGCGGTCCCTTCTGATGGTCGAGATGCGTCCCTACCGCTGCTCGATGGATATCGCCTTCCTGTCCACCCACTTCGACCATCGCAGCGAGGAGGACCGCATGGCCGGCGCCGGGCTCGCCAATCTACCCATCAGCCTGCCCGCCATCCTGGCCGGCGACCTCAACGCTCCGCCCGACGATCTCGTCGTCGGCACCCTCATGCAGGAATGGACCTCTACCACGAAAGGCCCCGGTTACCCCACCATTCCCGTGGACAAACCGAAGCGGCAGATCGACTACATCCTCTACCGGCCCGCCAAGCGCTGGACCGCCGTCGAGGCCCGCGTGCTCGACGAAGCCGTCGCCTCTGATCACCGCGCGCTGCTGGCCGTCTTGAAGCTACTGCCAGGCGACGAGTAGCACCAGCAGGCCCACCCACAACACACCCATGAAGTGCCAGTAGGCGGCCGCGTTGCGCGCCGCGGCGCGGTGTTTCCGCAGCGGCTGCTCCTCGCCATCCTTCAGCTCCTGCGCCCGCCGCACCAGCCAGTACAGTCCCCCCAGCCCGCCCAGCAGATGCGCCCCATGCACGCCGGAGAACATGAAGTACATGGACCCCCGCGGGTTGCCCACCAGATAGACCCCCTGCGCCGCCAGGTCCCGGCAGCCCAACACCTGCGCCACCACGAACAGCAGGCCCATCAGCAGCGTCAGCCATAAACCCGTCCGGTAGTGCGCGAACCGCGCCAACCGCAGATCCCGCCGCGCCCACTGCAGCGTGATGCTGCTGATGCCGATGAACGCCGTCGAAATCCAGAACCAGATGCTCATGTGCACATCCCGCTGGCCCGGCCGGTCCTGGATGGCAAACCCGTAGGCCACCGCCAGCGCCACGAAGAACGCCCCGATCGCCACCAGAATCAGGATCATGCCGAACATGCCCAGGCTCATGCTGGGCTTCGGCGGCACTACTTCGGCTTCAACGGATGGGTTCATTCCTATCTTTCAGAATACGGCCAGTTGCCCGAAGGAAGAAAATTTCGATACGTTGAATCATGGAGCGTATCCTTTTCCTGATCATCGCGCTACTGTCGTTCCAACTGGCGGCGCAGAATCGAAAGAGCCCGGCGGACAAGTTCCGCCAGTTGGAAGAGGTGCTCCCCACGCCGAACGAGTACCGCACGGCTTCCGGTGCTCCCGGGCACCGCTACTGGCAGCAACGAGCCGATTATGACATCGACGTCGAACTCGACGATGTCAATCAACAGGTCACCGGCCGCGCCACCATCACCTACCACAACAACTCCCCCGATACGCTCACCTACCTGTGGCTCCAACTGGACCAGAACATCTGGGAGCCCCACTCGGACGCCAACCTCACCGAGACCGCGCCGGACTGGCAGAAGTTCCCCATCCGGGACTTCCGCCGCTATATGGACGATCCCTTCCCCGGCGGCTATCGCATCGGCCCCGTGAAGGACGCCGCCGGCCGCGAGTTGAACAAGCACATCAACCGCACCATGATGCGCGTTGACCTTCCCGCCCCGCTCGCCCCCGGCCGGCAGTTCGTCTTCTCGCTGAACTGGGACTATAAGATCAACAACTCAAAACGCATCAGCGGGCGCACCGGCGCCGAGTTCTTCCCCAAGGACGGCAACTGGCTCTACGAAATCGCCCAGTGGTTCCCACGCATGGCCGCCTACAACGACGTGAGCGGCTGGCAGCACAAACAGTTCCTCGGCACCGGCGAGTTCACGCTCGAGTTCGGCGACTACAAGGTCCGCATCACCGTACCGAACGATCACATCGTCGCCTCTACCGGCGTGCTGCAGAACCCCGAGCAGGTGCTGACGCCGCTGCAGCGCCAGCGCCTGGCCGCGGCTCGCACGGCCTCCAAGCCCGTCATGATTGTCACCGAGGCCGAGGCCACCGCCAACGAAAAGAATAAGCCAACCGGCAAAAAGACGTGGGTCTTCCACGCCGAAAACGTCCGCGACTTCGCCTTCGCCTCCTCCCGCAAGTTCGCCTGGGACGCCCAGGGCCACACCATGAACGGCCGCACCATCATGGCCATGTCCTACTACCCGAAGGAAGGCAACCCGCTGTGGGAGCGCTACTCCACGCATTCCATCATCCACACCCTGAACATCTACTCGCGCTACACCTTCCAGTACCCGTACCCGGTGGCCATCTCCGTCAACGGTCCGGTGGGCGGCATGGAGTACCCGATGATCTGCTTCAACGGTCCCCGCCCGAAGGACGACAAGACCTATACCGCGCGGACGAAGTACGGTCTTATCAGCGTCATCATCCACGAGGTGGGCCACAACTACTTCCCGATGATCGTCAACAGCGACGAGCGCCAGTGGACCTGGCTCGACGAAGGCATCAACTCCTTCCTGCAATATCTGGCCGAGGTGGAGTGGGAGGACAACTACCCCTCCCGCCGCGGCGAACCCGCCAAGATCGTCGACTACATGAAGAGCGACGATCACGACCCCATCATGACCAACTCGGAGAGCATCGTCGACCTCGGCGCCAACGCCTATTCCAAGCCAGCCACGGCCCTGAACATCCTCCGCGAAACCGTCCTCGGACGCGAGCGCTTCGACTTTGCCTTCAAGGAGTACGCCCGCCGCTGGATGTTCAAACGGCCCATGCCGGCCGATTTCTTCCGCACCATGGAGGACGCCTCCGGCACCGACCTCGACTGGTTCTGGCGCGGCTGGTTCTACACCACCGAGAACGTCGACATCAGTATCGACAGCCTCACCCTCTACTCCGTCGATACCCACAATCCGGACGTGGAAAAGCCCCTCTCGAAGCGCGAGAAGGAGGCCGCTCCAGTGACCCTCGGCGCGGAGCGCAACAAGCCCATCCGCAAACGCGTCGAAGACTACCCGGAACTGCTCGACTTCTACAACCGCTACGACGAGTTCACCGTACTGCCCTCCGAAAAAGAGGCGTTCGCTTCCTGGGTCAAGCAGTTTGAAGAGGACGAACGCAAGCTCTTCGACCCATCGATGAACTTCTACTCCCTCTCGTTGCGGAACCTCGGCGGACTGGTAATGCCAGTGATCCTGGAAGTGGAGTTCACTGACGGCACCCGCGAGGAACTCCGTATCGCAGCCGAAATCTGGCGCCGCAACAATCTGGCCGTGGAGAAGATCATCCCGACCCGGAAGGAGATCAAGTCTATCGTTCTCGATCCGCGCCTGGAAACCGCCGATGTCGATACCGCCAACAACTACTGGCCCCGCCGCGTGACGAAGTCGAAGTTCCAGATCTTCAAGGAGGATCGCGACAAGGTCAACCCCATGCGCGAGTTGAAGGACAAGCCGGCGCCATCCGGTGGCCGTCCCTGATGTGGCGCCTGCTGCCGCTGCTGCTCTCCCTGCCCCTGGCGGCCCACAAGTTTCACTACAGCCGCACGGAGGTGAACTGGAACTCCGGCGCCTCCACCATTGAGGTAGTGACGACGCTGCATGCCGATGACATCGAGGCTGTGCTGCGGCAGTTGCATCAGCGCCACATTGAACTCGATGGCGACAAGGATGCGGAGGCGCTCGTTTGCTCCTACGCCGTCCGCACACTGGAGTTTCGTGGCGTTCGCCTCCGCTGCCTCGGCATGAAAGTGGGCGTCCATTTTGTCGACGTTTTCCTGGAGGGCGCCGCCGCCCGGCCGCCGCGTTCGCTTCGCAATCGAATTCTGACGGAGGAGATCGCCGGCCAGCGCAACGACGTGGAACTGAAGCGCGACGGCAAGCTGCTCGGCCCGCGAATTCAATTCAACAGTTTGGAAACCGAACGCGATCTGCGCTGGTGAAGCTTATATAATGGCGCGTGTCTATGCGCCATTTTCTCCCGTTTTGCCTTGTCTTCGCCGCCGGTCTGCACGCACAGAATGCGACTACGGCCGGACGATTCCACGTCGAACACCCCACCCTGCTCAACCTCGGCTTTGAATGGGCCATTCAGGGCGACGCCAATCGCAATGCCACCGTCGACGTGAAGTTCCGCAAGACCGGCGCGGCGCAGTGGCGCAATGGGATGCCGCTCGTCCGCATCGGTGGGGAGAAGGTCTACCGCCGCCGGGAGAATCTGGACTACACCGTCCCGGACGGTTTCGCCGGCAGCATCCTCGGCCTCGAACCCGGCACCGAGTATGAATGCCAGTTCGTCCTGCGCGACCCCGATGGCGCCTCCGGCCAGACCACCCATACCGTGAAGGTCAAGACCCGCACCGTGCCCATGCCGTACCAGGGTGGGGAAGTCCGCCACGTCTACTCGCCCGAATGGAAGGGCCCGCGCGTCGAACCGCACTATACCAGCGTCCTGCAGGCCTACTATGGCGCGGGCTTAGGCGATTGGTCCGCGGTATGGGAACGCCGCGTCAAGCCCGGCGACACCATCCTCGTCCACGGCGGCATCTACCGGCCCGAACGCCTCAACTACGTTGACCCCATGATGACGCCTTTCGACGGCTCCATGTCGCTGACCCTGAAAGGCACGCCGGAGAAACCCATCACCATCAAGGCGGCCGGCGACGGCCCCGTCATCTTCGATGGCGACGGTAACCACTCCATGTTCGATGTCACCGCCTCGCGCTATCACATCTTCGACGGCCTCACCATCCGCAATACTGACATCGGCATCATGGCCGGCCAAAAGGAGGTGCTCGGCGCCGTCGGCCTCACCGTCAAGAACTGCCGCTTTGAAAACGTCGGCTTCGGCATCTGGACCGAATACGCCGGCTCGTCGGACTTCTACATCGCCGACAACCTCATCCTTGGCCGCGAAGACCGATTCCACCTGAACGGCTGGACCGGCTTCATGTGGCAGCCCATCGGCAACTACGGCTCCCATCAGCTGAAGAGCTACTACGGCATCAAGGTTTACGGTCCCGGCCACGTCATCGCGCACAACTCCATCGCCTACTTCCACGACGCTCTGGGCATCTCCACCTACGGCACGCCGCCATCGGACCCCGACATGCGCGCCTCCTCCATCGACATCTATAACAACGACTTCCACATGTGTAATGACGACTACGTGGAGACCGATGGCGGCGTCCACAACGTGCGCGTCTTCAACAACCGCGGCGTCAACGCCTTCCACGGTGGCTACTCGTCCCAGCCGACCTTCGGCGGGCCCATCTACTTCATCCGCAACATCCTCTATCACACCACCTCATCCACCAGCTTCAAGTTTTCTGCCCATCCCGCCGGTCTCTTCGTCTACCACAACACCATCATCAACGAGCACGGCACCGCCGAGCCCTACTCCAACGCGCACTGGCGCAATAATCTGATCCTCAGCAAAAATGCGGCGAACGTTGGCGTCATGACCTGGGCCAACGCCACCGACGCCTACTCCTCTGACTACAACGGCTTCCGCCCGAACCCCAATGCCGCCGAACGCCAGTTCCGCTTCTTCGCGCCGCCGAAGGGCCAGCAGATCTACGAAACCAAGCCCGACCAATGGAAGGCTTTCCGCACACTCAAGGAACTCTCGGCCGCCACCGGCATTGAGCAGCACGGCATCGAAGTCGATTTCGACATCTTCGAGCAACTCGCCCCACCGACGGCCACCGACCGCCACGCCGTCTACCATGCCATGGATCTGAACTTCCAGTTGAAGCCCAACAGCAGAGCCGTCGATGCCGGCGTTGTCATCCCCACCGTGAACGAGGATTTTGCCGGCAAGGCGCCCGATCTCGGTGCACTGGAAACCGGCAAGCCCGTGACGAAGTGGGGTCCGCGCTGGCTCACCTGGCAGCCGTTCTATCGCTAGGGTTGTCACCGAATCCGGCGCGCTGCATCTTGATAGGCATGCTGTATCAACTGCCGTCCTCCCGCTCCATGGAACAGATTCATGCCGAGTTGGAGGCATCCGCCGCGCGTCATAAGTTCGGTGTCATCGCCGTGCACGATCTGCAGCAGACCATGCGCAACAAGAACGTGGAGTTGGACATGGAATGCAAAGTGTTTGAGGTCTGCAATCCGTTCCAGGCCAAGAAGGTGCTGGAGGCCGAAGGCGCCATCTCCACCGCCCTGCCCTGCCGCATCTCTGTATACGGCAAGCCGGGCGCGTACCAGATTGCCACCATGCTGCCCACCGCCATGATGCAGGCCTTCGACAAGCCGGAGATCGCCGGCGTGGCGCAGGAAGTGGAAGATGTCATCGTCGCGATGATCAAGGACGCCGCTGGAAGCTGAAACATTCACCGCCATAGGAGGGTATTTCCATGGCACGAGCTGTTGTTCTCGGAGCGGGAGTCGCCGGCCACACCGCCGCCGCGTTCCTCCACAAGTGGTTGGGGAAGAATGACGAGGTTGTGGTCGTCTCCCCCATGGCGACCTACAACTGGATACCGTCCAATATCTGGGTGGGCGTCGGGTTGATGGGAGCGGACGACGTCACCTTTCCGCTAGCGCCGGTCTACAAGCGCAACGGCATCGACTTCCGCCAGGCGAAGGCCGTGGCCCTTTGGCCCGAGGGCACTGCGGACTCTCCCCGGCCCGCCGTCGAGATCGAACACACCCTCGACGGCCGCGCCGGCGAGCGCGAGACGCTTCCGTATGACTACCTGGTCAACGCCACCGGCCCCAAGCTGAACTTCGGCGCCACGCCGGGTCTCGGGCCGGGCGGCAACAGCTTTTCCGTCTGCACGGCCGGCCACGCCGTCGAAGCATCCCGTGCGTTTCTGGAGGCCGTCGAGCGCATGAAGCGCGGGGAGAAGCAGCGCTTCCTCGTCGGCACCGGCCACGGCGCCTGCACCTGCGAAGGCGCCGCGTTCGAATACGTCGTCAATCTCGAGTTCGAACTCCGCGCCCACGGCGTCCGCGACAAAGCCGAGGTCGTCTTCCTCACCAACGAATACGAGGTCGGCGATTTCGGCATCGACGGCGTGAACATCCGCATGGGCGGCTATGTCACACCCGGCAAGATCTTCGCCGAGTCCCTGTTCGCCGAGCGCGGCATTCAGTGGATCACCCGCGCCCATGTCCACAACGTCGACAAGGGGTCCGTCCATGTGGAGACGCTCGACGGAGACCGTTTCGATGAACCGTTCGATTTCGCCATGCTGCTGCCGCCCTTCTCCGGCGTCGGGCTGAAGGCCTTCCGGCCTGACGGGGCGGAAATCACCGCGGACCTGTTCGCCCCCAGCGGTTTCATGAAAGTGGATGCCGACTACACGAAGAAGCCCTACGAGCAGTGGCGCGCCGCGGACTGGCCGCGCGTCTATCAGAGCCCCGTCTACGACAATCTGTTCGCCGGCGGCATTGCCTTCGCCCCGCCGCATCCCATCTCCCGCCCGCGCACCACCGCCGGTGGGCTCGTCATCTCACCGGCGCCCCCCCGCACCGGCATGCCCTCGGCCGTCATGGGCAAAACCATTGCGCGCAACATCGTCGACCGCATCCGTGGCCGCGCTATGCCGCCCCACACCGCCTCCATGGCCGACATGGGCGCCGCCTGTGTCGCCTCCGCCGGCGCCAATCCCTTCACCGGCACCGCCGCCACCATCACCGTTTATCCCATCGTGCCCGACTACGAACGCTTCCCCGAATACGGCCGCAGCCTCGACTACACATTCGGTGAAGTGGGCCTTGCTGGACATTGGATCAAAATCCTGCTCCACCACATGTTCCTCTACAAAGCGCGCATGCATCCCGGCTGGGCGCTCATTCCGGAGTAGCCATGTCGACACACGCTCATACCTATGCCACCAAGCCGACTCGGCTTACGCTCTTCTTCCGCACCTTCCTGCCCTGGCAGCTCTGGCGGTTCGTCTGGCTGAATCTGAAAATGATGCGCATCATTCTGCTCGGCCACCGCCACTCCGGTTGATCGCGCGGGCCCGGCACGGTGCGATACGCTGACAGTCGTGGACTCCCCCATTCGCGGCCAGTATCAGTTACTTGAGAAGCTGGGTTCCGGCGGAATGGGCGAGGTCTACAAGGCCCGTGATCTGAAGTTGAATCGTCATGTTGCGCTAAAGATTCTACGCGCGGACCGCCTGGAGACCGAAGAGTACCGCCGCCGGTTTCTCCTTGAAGCCCAGGCCGCCTCGGCGCTCAATCATCCGAACATCGTCACCATTCACGACATCGTCACCGAAGGCGACGCCGACTGCATCGTAATGGAACTCATTGACGGACAGCCGCTCCACGCGCTGATCCCTGCCGATGGTCTCCCGGTGCCAACCGTCATCGCCTATGCCGCGCAGATCGCCGAGGCCCTCGCCGCCGCTCACGCCGCCGGCATCGTCCATCGAGACCTGAAACCCGGCAACATCATGGTCACCAGCCGCGGACTCATCAAGCTGCTCGATTTCGGCCTCGCAAAGCGGTTGCCGACGGAGTTCTCCACTGAAGACGCGACCGTTGGCGTTGACCCCCTCACCTCCCGCGGCGCCATCGTCGGCACACTCTGCTACATGTCGCCGGAGCAGGCGCTCGGCAAGCCCGCCGATCATCGTTCCGATATCTTCTCCTTCGGCGCGCTGCTGTATGAGATGGCCACCGGCCGCCGCGCCTTCACGGGGGAAAATGGCATCAGTACGCTCTCCAGCGTGCTGCGCGATGAGCCGCGGCGCGTGCTGGAAATCCTGCCTGGCCTCCCGCCCGTGCTGGCCGATCTTATCCACCGCTGCCTGCGGAAGGAACCGGACGCGCGTCCGCAATCGATGGTGGACCTTCGCGACGAACTCCTCCGCATCCCCGCTGTGACCGCTGTCTCCCCTCTGCCGCCTACGGAAATCGTCGCCTCAAGCGCCCCGCCGCCCCGTTCCCGGCTGCCCTGGGTTGCCGCGGCCTTGCTGCTGTTGCTGGCCGCTGGTTACTGGTTGCGACGCCAGCCCGCTGGTCCTCCATCCGCCCCGCCCGCCCCCGCGGACGTGGCCAACACCCCGAAGCCCGATCCCGCCGCCCCGCCGCCGCCCGCCGCTCCGGAGCCGGTTCGCCTGACGATTCCCGACGGCACTCCCGTCCCGCTCACCCTCCTCACCGAAATACCCTCCAAGGCCGATGCCGGCATGCCGCTGGAGTTTCAGGTGGCACAGGACGTGATGGCCGCCGGACGCCGCGTCATAGCAAAGGGCGCCACCGCCTCCGGCGCCGTCGTCTCCCGGCAGCGTAAGAAGCAGTTGCTCATCATCGGCCGCGGGACGAAAATCACGGTCGCGCTCAACGCCGTCACCTCCGTCAGCGGCAGCCGCCTGCGGCTTCGTGCCACGGCCGCGCCGGAATCGGAGTCCGCCGTCGCCATTGAGTCGAAAGGGTCGAAGCCGAAGAACGTCGCCGTGGCCAGAGGTGCGCTGGCAACCGCCTTCACCTCCGGCCGGCAGACCGTCACGCTCGCCCCTTAGTTCGGCAGCGTGATCGCCCCCCACGGCGAATCGCCTACGCGGATCTTCTTCGTCACTGCCTTCGTTTCCAGGTCCACCACCGAGATGTCGTTCGACGGCCCGTTCGCCGTGTACAGGGTCTTGCCGTCCGGCGAAAGCGCTATCCCCCACGGCCGCTGGCCCACTTCAAAGGACGTCTCCACCTTCCGCGTCGCTGTGTCCAGGATGAACAGTTTCTTTCCTCGCCCCGTGCTGACATAGAGCTTCGAGGCGTCCTTCGACAGCAGCACCGCCATCGGCTTCACCACGCCCGCCTCTCCCAATTGGATCGTCTCCACCAACTTGTTCGTCTGCGTGTCGAAGTACACCACCGTCCCATCGTTCTCCGCGTTCGTCCATGCCATCCGGTTGTCCGGCATGACGGCAATCGTCCGCGGCCGCCGGCCCACCTTCAGGCTGCCCACCACCTTTGCCGTCGCCGTGTCGATTTTGTAGACCTCACCCGCGTCCTCCGATGTCGCATACACCGATTTCCCGTCCGGGCTCACCTTCACGCCCTCCGGTTCCTCGCCCGTTGGCAGCGTCGCGATAATTTTCTCGGCAGCCAGGTCGAGAATCGATACCCCGGACGCGTCCTCATTCGAGACATAGAGGAACTTCCCGTCCAGGCTGATATCGAACTCCTCAGGGTCCGACCCGCTTTTCAGCATCTTCACCAGCTTGCCCGACGCTACGTCGAACACGCCGATCCCATCCGCGCTCTTGTCCGCCGGCGGCAGCGTGCTCTCGTCCACACCCGGCCCCGCAATCGGCGAACCGCTCAGCGCCACATAAATCAGCTTCCCGTCCGGACTCGCGTGAATGCCTCGCGGACGCTTGCCGAGCGGCACCGTTACCACCACTTCGTGTGTTGCGGAATCGATGATGCTCAAGTCCCCGGACCGTTCGTTGGTGACGTAAATCCGATAGGCGCCCTTCGGCTTCTCGGCCACAGGCTCCGGCTGCTTCGCGCATCCGGCAAGCAACGCCAGCAACACTCCCGTCAGAACCAATCGCATGTCAGTTTCCTTTGATCGTGAAATTCAACTCGGCATCCGCCGACGGCGCCACCGTCACCGTCTGCTCCTCGGTGCCCAGTTTCTCCTGCCACACCGCCACAGTATATGTGCCCGGCGGCACGTTCCGCAGCGTAAACGCGCCGTCCGTGCCTGTCACGGCGAAGTAGGGATGGTCCAGCACCCCGATCCACGCGCGCATCCAGTTATGGACGTTGCACTTCACCGGGATCATGATCTCCGCCTTGCGGAACCGGCGCACGAGCGGCGCGTCCTCCGGCGCTTGGCTCTGGTTCCAGTCCCGGCTGTTCTGCGGCTGCGGATGAATGTTGTGCGTCACCGGGTCGGAGTTCGTGACGCGCAGCGGCTGGCCCGTCTGCATTCCGATCACGCGCGGCGCAAACCGGCAGCCCTTCTGGTCGATGGGCACCGCTTCGGCGGGCGGCGCGAACGTTCGCCCCTCCATTCCCGTCTTCACATACACAAAAACATTTCCTGCCCCACCCTCCGGGCCCACCACCACGCCCTCTTCCGTGATGGTTCCCCCCGCGTGCAGTGCCGCGCATTGCGCGTCTGCATCCAGTGAAATCACCCGCGCCGCCAGCGGCTTGCCCGTAAACCGCACCGTGCCCCGGATCACTCCCGCCGTCTTGCCGTCCACTTCGAAATACGCGGGAGCGCTCTCCTTCGGCGCCGTTTTGCATGCCGCAAGCAGAATCAGTATGGGGAGGAGTCGGATCACGTGAACAGTTTACTGAACTTGCGGCATTTCGCCTGTCAGCGCCTCCAGAAAGGCCACCAGATCCTCGCGATCTCTTCCCGTCAACGCCAGCGGCCGGAGCTGCGGGTCCAGGTACGGATTGGAGCTGCCCCCGCCCACGTAGAAGTCCACCACCGCCCGCAACGTCTTCAGGCTTCCGTCGTGCATGTATGGCGCCGTCAATGCCACGTTGCGCAGCGTCGGCGTCTTGAACGCGCCCTTGTCCGATTCCCGCTTCGTGTGTTGATATCGGCCCAGGTCCACCAACTCGCCTTCCGGGCTCAATCCCGCGCCGATATTGTGAAACTGTCCGTCGGTAAACAGGGCGGACTTCACCCCCACCTGATGGCACGCCGTGCAGTTGCCCCTGTCGCGGTCCATGAAGATCGCCATCCCACGCACCGCCGCCTCGTTCATGGCCGACTTTTCCCCGCCATACATATACCGGTCAAACGGCGAATTCCCGCTGATCACCGTCCGCTCAAACGCCGCAATCGCCCGCTGCACTTTTCCCATCGTGATCTTCCCCTCGCCGAAGGCCTTCCCAAACATCGCGACATACTCGGCGTCTCCGTTCAGCCGCTGCACGCACTCCTTATGCGGCAGGTTCATTTCGATCGGATTCGCGATCGGGCCGGCCGCCTGCTCCTCCAACGACACCGCTCGTCCGTCCCAGAACTGCAACGATCCAAACGCCGCGTTTAACACCGTCGGCGCGTTCCGGTTCCCCGTCTGCTGCCGCACCCCCTGCGACGTCTTGCGCGCATCGCTAAACCCGTGCTCCGGCGCGTGACACGATGCGCACGATACGGTGTTGTCCGCCGACAGCCGCGGATCGAAGTAGAGCTTCTTCCCCAGCGCCACCGTCTCCGCCGTCAGCGGGTTATCGTCCGGAACCGGTAGCGGCGGCAGCCCAAGCGGCTCGGTCACCGCGAGCGGCGCGCCCACCGGCGTCTCACTCGCCGGCCCGCCACAACTGGCCAGCAACAGTCCCAAGCCGATTCCCGCGAACACTCTGGCATTCATGAGCTTTACTTCATTATCACGTGCGAGACAATGAAGGGGAACCCGCATGCGTCTGCTCTGCTTCTTCGCCCTGCTGCTCCCGCTTCCCCTTCCCGGCCAGGCGGTAAATGCAAGTCGTCTGCCCGAAGGCCCCGGCCGCGCCACTACCGCGCGTCTCTGCGGCGGCTGCCACGGCTTCGGCAATTTCATGCGACGCCGCGAAACCCGCGACGGTTGGAACGCGGTGATCGAAGACATGATCGCCCGTGGCGCCAAGGGCGAGGAAGAGGAATGGGCCGAAGTGTCGGACTACCTCGTCGCCCAGTTCTCGCCCGTTCGCGTCAAGGTGAATCAGGCCGCCGCTCCCGCCATCGCCGAGGCGCTCGGCATCCGCCTCGTCCTCGCCGAGGAGGTCGTCAAGTACCGCGAGGCCAACGGGCCCTTCAAAGACATTGAGGACTTTCGCAAGGTTCCCGGCCTGGAGAACGCTGACTTCGATTCCCGCCGCAACCGCCTCGAATTCTAGGGCTGGAAGGCAATCTCTTTCCAGACGGCCGTCGACCGCCCTGCCTCGTCGGCAATCGCGGCCCGAAGCCGATAGCGCCCCGCCCGCGTCAACTGGAAGCGGGTCGTCTCGCCCGCCGGCAGAATCCGCATATCCATCTCCTCCGGCCCGTATAGCTCCCAATACACTCGCGCGTTCTGGTACACGCCTGTCGCGTCGGCACCAGTTGTATAGAACACCGGTGACGCTCCTTCGCTAATCGCGGCCGATGCCGTGTGCCATCCCTTTGCCTCCGCGCGTAGCGCCACAGCCAATCCCGGCGCCCCCGCCGCCGCTGCGCGCCGCGGCCCCTTCGTCTTCCCGTCAATCCGCACCACTCGCCTATAGCCGCGCGGCGTCAACTGCGGCAGGTCCCAGATCACATCGAACGCCACGCCGCTCTGTATCGCGGACTCGATCTCCGCAAACGCCGCCGCCATCACCTCTCCATACGCCACCCCCTCCCGGTTCTTCCGCTCCCGGTGCAACTCGGGCAGGCCCCACAATAGTCCCTTGCCAAGATGGACGTGCCCCAGGTTATAGCCGGCCGGAATCACAATGGCCAACTCCGCCCGCTCCCGCCGCCGCGCAACGTCATGCCGCGGATGCGCCGCCGCATGTGCCCGCAGGTGCCGCGCATGCGCCAGCACCTCGCCGAACGGCACGCAGGCCAGTTGGTAGTTGTCCCAGAAGAAGAACCTCGTCGCCCCGTCGTCGTAGGCCCGCGTCAGCAGATACGGCGCATCCGCCCGCTCTACGGCCCCGTAGATGCTGATGCCCCACTCCTTGCCCGTGGCCCGCGCCGCGCCCCGCAGAAATCCATTGATGATTGAAGGCAGTACATCGGGCCGCAACGGAAACCGCGTTCCGTAATTCATGTTCAGTTCCGGGATCGTGCGCCGCGTGCCCACCCGGCCCGCCGGCTCCCACACGAACGCCGCCGGCACCGCCGCATCCTGGGCCAACTGGTATCCGGCCGTCGCCTCCATCGTCTCCCAGCTGTAGAGATTTGCCTGGGTAAAATGCAGGCTCCCCGCGTCGATATCCTTCCTCGCCCGTAGCCGCTGCAGCAACGCGCCTCCGTTCCGCTCCGCTGACCAGGCGAAGTGCTCCCGGAATGCCTCCAGTGCCGATTCCGGCGTGATCGCCTTCCGTGCCGCCTGGTCTTTCTCCATCCGCGGCCGCAGCACGTGGTCCCGCGTTCCCACCGCCGGCTCATCCAGAAACAGCACCGGACCCAGATACTGCGGCCGGTACAACATCTCCGGGTAGGGCAGGGAAGCGGTCCCCCAATAGAACAGCCCCAACCGCTCGGCCCACTCCGCCTGCCGCTCATCCACGTTCACGCAGGTAACACCCGCCGCGGCCATCGTCCCGTAGTCGTTCTCGGTCAGCTTGATGTACCCGTAATCCGACGTGTCGTAGCGGCGCGTCTCGTCCTTCTGTCGCATGTTGTGCGCCGGGCCGATCAGCATGTCCGGCCATAACGGCACCGTCTCGGCCGTCTCGGGAACCGCCACTGTCCCGGACCCCGTCCGCCGGTAGTCATGGCCCAGCACGTTGATTGACTCCGCCTCCTCCGACGGAAACAACTGTTCCCATCCACCGAGTGATGGCACAACCGCCGCCCCCGTCAACGCGTGCTGGAACTCCCGCACCGGGCCGTCCCCCTCCTGCAGCAGGTACCGCGTCGCCTGCCGCACGCCGGCCCTGCTCCGGAAGTGGACGGCAAATCTTCCGCCGCCCTTCTTCTCGGCAACCAGCGATACCCATCGCTCTTCCCCCGCCGGCGCTACCGTCAGCGTGAACGCACGCAGCGTCGCGTTGGCGCTCTCCGGACGATACTCCGCCGCCCCCAGCGCCAGCGCCGCCGCGGCAAGCAGACTACTGGCTCGAATGACAGAAATCACAGCCGTTGGGCGCTCCATGCTTCGCGTGGCACTCCATGCAGGAGGTCATCGATGTCGACTTCTCCTGGAACAATACATCCCTCTCGCCCACGTTCCCATGGCATTCCGAACACTCCGCTTTTGCGTCCTTCACATGCACCGCATGGTTGAACCACACGATATCGGGCACCTGGTATACCCGCTTCCACGGCACCGCCTCCTTCTTCGCGGCGAATGCGGCCAGCTTCTGTATCTCCGGGCTTTCTTTCTTGATGCTCGTGTGGCATCCCATGCAGACGCTCTCCTTCGGATACGTCGCCAGAAATCCATCGCCCGGCATCGTGTGGCAGTTCGTGCATTTCAGCCCCATCGCCACGTGCTTCTTATGGCTGTAGGCGATCGGCTGCGCTACCGGGTCTCCTGGGATCTTCTCATCCTTCGCCTTGTACTCCTTCTGCTGCGCCACCAGTCCCAGGGCCACCGCGGCCAGCACCAGGACGCTATAACGAGAACGCGATAAACTCATCGTTCGCCTTCGATCCATTCTTCCCGCCGCCCGCCGCAATCACCACGAACTGCTTTCCGTTCGCCTCATACGTCATCGGCGTGGCAAACCCGCCCGCCGGCAGTTCGTACTCCCACAGCACCTTTCCGCTGTCGGAATCAAACGCCCGGATCATCCGGTCAAACGTGCCCGCCATGAACACCAGCCCGCCCGCCGTGCAGATGCTGCCGCCGTGGGAATGCGTGCCCGTCTTCTTGATGCCGCGCGCCGTCAACTCTTTGAATTCGCCGTTCACCACGCGCCAGGCGAACTCGCCCTTCCCAGCGTCAACCGCCGTCATGTATCCCCACGGCGGTTTGATGCCCGGATACCCCTCGTGGTCCTGCAGCACAATCCGCTTGCTCAGCCCGAACCGCACATTCATTCCCGGCTTCGCGTCTTCAAACGCAATCACGTTGGTGGTCTCATCCGAGTTCACGAAGATCCGGTTCCGCTTCGGGTCGAACGAACAGCCGCCCCACAGCGGCCCGCCCCGGAACCCCGGATGCACGATGCCACCGCCCATCGGCGCCGGATGGAACAGTTCGCCATATTCCAACTTGTCCACCTGCGCCTTCACATACGCATGTGCCTCGGGGCTGATGTCGGTGATCCACTCGGCCTTGAACCCCAGCCGCGACAGGGGCGGCGGCTTCAACGGATGCGGCTGCGTCTTCGACAGCACTTCCCCCGGCATTTTCGATGCCGGTATCGGTCGCTCCTCCACGCCGTACACCGGCTTGCCCGTCTCCCGGTCCAGCACGAACAGGTAGCTCTGCTTGGTCGGCTGCACCACGGCGTCGATTGTTTTGCAGTCCTTCCGGATCGTAACCAGCGCCGGCTGCGCCGGCATGTCGTAATCCCAGATGTCATGCCGCACGATCTGGTAGTGCCACTTCCGCTCGCCCGTCAGCGCGTCCAGCGCCAGCACGCAATTGCCGAACAGGTTGTCCCCTACCCGGTTGCCGCCCCAGTAGTCAAAACTCGGCGACCCGATACCGATGAACACCCACCCGCGCTTCTCGTCCACCGTCATCCCGGCCCAGTT
Organism: uncultured Solibacteraceae bacterium; assembly: GCA_964632345.1. Lineage (GTDB taxonomy): Bacteria > Acidobacteriota > Terriglobia > Bryobacterales > Bryobacteraceae. The sequence continues at coordinate 16,374 of CAZWDD010000074.1, forward strand.
GTTCGTGCCACCCGTATACTTCCAACTGTCGCCGGACCATGTGTCATGCCCGAACTCGCCCGGCCGAGGAATCGTGTGGAAGATCCATCGCCGCTTGCCTGTCCGCGCATCCCAGCCGCGGATGTGCCCGGGCCCTTCCGGATACGGACCCTCTCCGCCGCCGCCCCCCGTGATCACAACGTCCTTGAACACCACCACCGGGCTCGTATGCTTGAACGTCAGCTTCGACATGTCGTGGTCGAAGTTCTCCTTCAGGTCCAGCATGCCCTTGTTGCCGAATCCCGCCACCGGCTCACCCGTCTTCGCCTGCAGCGCCCACAACTGGTCGCGGTACGTCGCAAAGATGCGCTTGTCGTCGCCGTCCTCCCAGTAGCAGACCGCCCGGTTCACGCCAGGCGCGCGACGCGATGGCGCTCCCGCCGCCGCCGCCCCGGCGTCGAACGTCCACAGCAGCTTGCCCGTTGCCGCCTCCACCGCCTGCACCTTATTTCGCGCCGTCGTCAGGTACATCACCCCGTCCACCACAATCGGGGTGCACTCGATCGCCGTCGCCGGCCGCGCGCTCGCATCGCCCGTCTTGTGCGTCCAGGCCACCTTCAGCTTCGCGACATTCTTCTTGTTGATCTGCTCACAGGCCGAGTAACGCGTTCCGGCGGCATCGCCCCCGTAGTGCATCCACTCCTTCGCGCGTTGCGCCGGAGCGCCTTTCGCCACGGTGGCAAGCGTTGCGCCAGCCGCGGTCTGCTGCATGAATTGACGTCGGTTCAAATGGGACAAACGGGAGACTCCTGAGGGTTGGAACTCGAATATATCAGGCCCGTTTCGCCCCCGGCAATCCGTCGCTGTTTACTCCGTCCCGTAGTTGATCTCCAACCGCCGCGCCGCCCGCGCCGCCGCCCACAGCACCACCGCCGTCATCGCCAGCAGTCCCGTCACCGATACCCACGCCGGCGAAGGCGCTGCCGGTGCCAGCAGCAGCTTCAAAACCGGCGAGATGTCGCCCGGCATCGGCACCGGCACCGGACACAGCGATTGCACATAGTGCAGCACGCTCAGCTTCTGCAGCATCTCCGGCAGGAATCCGTTGATCGACTCCCACAGCAGGATCACCACCGCCGGAACGATCGGGTTCCGCAACAGCAGACCCGCCGCCAGAAACACGCTCCCGTACCCGACACACGCCAGCACCGCCGCCCCCGCATACCACGCCGCGTGTTCCACCCCGATCGTTTGCCAGAACATCCCCAGCTCCGCCGGACGCTGCGGTACCGTCATCGCCAAAAAGCTCAGCAACGCCCCGGCGCCGAAGATCAGCGCCGCCGCAATCAGCCCTGCGCAGTACTTGCCCAACAGCAGCACTTCACGCTTTACCGGCGCCAGAAACCAGAAATGCAGGGACCGGTCCAGCATCTCGCCCCGGAACAGGTTGATGAAAATGCCCAGGCACCCGAAGAAGATCGCCAGCCGCAGGTAGAAGAACTGGAACATCGCCGCGTAAATCCGTCGGTCCTCCTCGAAGTCCACCAGCTCCCGCGCCCGTTTCGTGGTCAGCACGCCGTCTTCGAATGTCAGGTCCACTCGCCGGCTGCCGTCAAAGTAAACCATGTAGCGCCGCGTCTGCTGCCGTGGCGGCTCGGCTTTCTCGCCCTGTGGTCGTACCCGCCGCTGCACGGAACGGTCCTGGCTCGGCTGCCCCGCCATCTCCAGCACCTGCGCCTCCGTTACGCCTGGCTCCATGCGCGCCACAATCTCCGGCCGCACCTCCCGTGCCCCGGCCCAGCGCTGCTTCTTCATCTCCACGGAAAACGCGTGACCCAGAAACAGCACCGTCGGAAACAACGCCAGCAGATACACCCAGAACGAACGCCGCGAGAAAAACACCCGCCCCAGCTCCAGCCGCGCAATCAACCAGATCTGCTGTCCCGCGCTCATCGTCCGCCTCCGATCAGATACTCATACAGCGCGTCCACGTTTTCATCGGTCGGGATCACGCCGTCTATCTCATGCCCGGCCAGCGCAATGCGCTCCAGTGCCCGCGAAAACGCATCCCGGTTCCGCGTCAACACCAGCAGTCCATCGCCTTCCGGCGTCAGCTTGACCTCGGAGATGTGCGCCTCTTCAAACAACAGCGACGCCACCCGCGATGCGTGCCGGCAGTGCAACAGATACTGGCTCGGGTGCTCGTGTATCTCCTCCCGCACGCTCCGTATCTGCCCTTCGGCCACAATCATGCCGTTGGCAATCAGGATCACCTGGTCGCTGAACACATCCACTTCCTGCAGCACATGGCTGGAGAGGATCACATGCTTCCCCCCCGCCGCATACTCGCGGAACAGCGCGATCGTCTCCGCGCGCACCAGCGGGTCCAACCCGTTCAACGGCTCATCCAGCACCAGCACCGCGGGCTCATGCGCGATCGCCTGCGCCAGCCGGATCCGCTGCCGCATGCCCTTTGAGTACCCGGCCATCCTCCGCTTCGCCGCCTCGCGCAGGCCCACCCGCTCAATCGCCTGCCACGCCCGCCGCTGCGCTTCCTCCGCGCCGAACCCCTGCAGCCGCAGCCCCGTGTGGACAAAGTCGAACCCCGTCGCCCCGCGCGGCCCCGCGTCGTACTGCGTCGCGTAGCCCACGATCCGCATCAGCCGTTCCGGCGCGCACGGAGAGATCCCCCGCACCGTGATCGCACCGCCATTCGGGTGCACCAGGCCAGTCATCAGGTTCATCAGCGTCGTCTTGCCGGACCCGTTCGGACCCACCAGGCTTGTGATCCCCGCCGGGATTCGCAGGTCCACGCGGTTCACGCCCAGCACGTCGCCATAGAACTTGCTGACGTTGTCGAACACGATGTCCGTGCCGCTCACTTCACCACCTCCACCGGCCGCAACTTCCGCGCCAGCAGACCCAGCAGCCCCATCCCCAGTCCGCACAGAAACAGTGCGCACTCCACCACCCCCGGCTTCTCGTCCGAGATCTCCAGGTCCAGCATTCCCGCCCATACGGTATTGATCGCGTACGTCACATTGAATGTCGACGCCCACTCCACCCGCAGGACCGAGTTCATGATCTCCGCCGCCCCCGCCAGCAGGAAGAACACTCCCATCACCAGCGCCCCGGCCACCACGCGCCACTTCACATACGCCGAACTCGTCATCGCCACCAGGCTCACCACCACAATGTAGATCGCAAATCCCGCCAGCATCGCCGCTCCCAGCCGCCAGTTCTCCGCGAGCCACCCGCCACCCGCCATGCCCACCTGCAGGCTGAATAGCAGCAGCCCCGGCAGAATCGTCACCAGGCTCAACGCCCCCAGCAGCACCGTCATCCGCGAGAGGATGTAGTCGCCCCGCGTCAACGGCCGTGAAAAATACAGCGGCAGCGCATTGTTGGCCAGGTCCGGCGCAATCAGCCCCGGTCCCGCGATCGCCGCCAGAATCAGCGCAAACACTGCTTGTGTCCGCATGAACACGGCGAAGAAGTTTCCGTTTACCGTGAGAAATTTCGCGAACTCGTTGCTGAACCCCTGCCACAACTCCGCATGGTTTGCCAGGTAGAGGAACCCCGCGCACAGCAGCGGCCAGAACATCGACACCGCCAGCAGCACCACCAGAAACCGCTGCCCCAGCAGTTGCGACCACGTGTACCGCGGCATCACCATCAGCCTCGCCGCATGCGTCGTCAGCGGACCCCGGTAGCGTTGATACCCACGTCTATAAACGGCCATGTGCCGGCACCTCCTGCGGCGTCTCGCCCGGCGTCTGCCGGATGTGCCCCACAGCCTTCAGGAATATCTCTTCCAGCGTGTCCCGCCGGTGCGTCAGCTTGCGGATCTGCAACTGCTCCCGCGCCGCCAGCCGCCACAGCGAGCCGATCTCCACATCCGCCGGCAGCACGATCCGCCACACTCCCGGCGTCTCGGCAATCCCCTCGGCCCCCACCTCGCGCAGCGCCGCCCCCAGGCGCCCGTCGTCTCCGCTTACTTCCAAGTGCACAAATCGCCGGTTCGCCTTCCGCTCCGCTTCCAGGTCCGCCTGATGCACGATCTGCCCGTCCTTCAGAATCACCACCTCGTCGCAAACCTGCTCCACATCCACCAGCAGATGCGAGCACAGCAGCACGTTCATCCCGTGCTGCTCTTTCATCTCTTTGATCAACTGCAGCATCCGCTGCCGCGCCGCCGGGTCCAGCCCGTTCGTCGGCTCGTCCAGAATCACCATCTCCGGCCCATGCACAATTCCCTGCGCCAGCTTCGCCATCTGCTTCATGCCCAGCGAATACGTCCCAATCTGCC
>CAZWDD010000075.1:0-20589 GCA_964632345.1 uncultured Solibacteraceae bacterium
GCCACGCCCCTCGCCACCCCTCCAACTTGGTACTCTATCTGGCGATCTCGGCGACAGCGTCGGCAGCGGAGCCCGTGGCTCCCGCCTCCTCCAACGCCATCATCCTCGCGCTCGGCTGTGTCGCCGTGGCCCTCCTGTGCGCCATTGTTGTGCTGATCGTCCGCCTCCGTCGCCCGCCGGCCGCCGCGCCGCCCGGCGGCCCGGCGGCCGCAGCCCTCGACATCATCCAATCCGCCCGTGACGCTGTTTTCGTCATCCAGGAGTCGGGCGAGATCCTCAGCACCAATCCGGCCGCCGAAAAGCTATTCGGCTATCCGTTTCCGGAACTTGCCGGAAAGTCGATTGCCGCGCTCATTCCCCCTCCAGCCCACGGCCGCCGCCGGGCAAACTATATTCAGGCCGCCGAAGGCCGCGAACTCACCGGTGTCCGCAAATCCGGCCAGCGCTTTCCGCTCGACCTGGCTTTGAGCGAACTCCCCGGCGGAAAACGCTTCAGCGTCATCGTCCGGGACCGGACCGAGCGCAACCGTGCCGAACAGGCACTGGAGAGCGAACGCCGCTTCTCGGCGTCTCTGCTCGATCACCTCCCTGCCCTGCTCACCGTTGTCGACCGCGATGGCCGCATCGTCCGCTTCAACCGCCACTGCGAGGAACTCACCCAGTTCTCCGAAGGCGAAATCCGCGGCCAGCTCCTCTGGCAGGCCGTCTCCGCCCCTGCCTCCATGGACGCCGCCGAGCGGCAGTTCCAGCAACTGGCCGCCGGGGAGTTTCCCGACTGCTCGGAAACGGAGTGGTGCCTCCGGGACACTTCGCTCCGCACCATCCTCTGGAGCCACAACGCGCTGCGCGATGAGTTCGGCCGCGTGACCCACATCGTCTCCACTGGTGTCGACGTCACCGTCTCCCGCCAGATCGACGAGCGCCGCCGCGAGGCCGAAACCCTCACCACCGCCGGCCGCATCGCCGGCAACATCGCCCACGACTTCAACAACCTTCTCACCGCCATTACAGGCTACTCCGGACTCGCTCTCGGCACCCTCGATGAAAAGGACCCTGCGCGCGCCGACCTCGACGAAATCCGCCGCTCCAGTGATCGCGGCGCCGAAATCACCCGCCAACTCCTTACCTTTTCCGGCAACCAGCCCCGCACCCCGCAACCCGTCGACCTCAACGATGCCGTCCGCAACGTTGAGCGCCTCGTTAGGCTCCTGGCCGGAGACCGGATTCACGTCGACATCTCTCTCGAAGACGGACTCCCTCCCGTCATCGCCGATCGCGTTCTCATCGAAGAGTGCATCATGCACCTTGCCGCCAACGCCCGCGAAGCCATGCCCCGCGGCGGAACCCTTCAGATCCAGACCGGCCTCCGCTCCCTCAACCGTACCCGCTACGACGCCAGGCCCCCACTCGGCCCGGGCGATTTCGTCACCCTCTCCGTCGTCGATACCGGCAAAGGAATTCCCTCCGAAGCCCTCCCCCACCTCTTCGAACCCTACTTCACCACCAAGGAATCACCCGTCTCCAACGGCATGGGGCTCGCGATGGTCTACGGCATCGTCCGCCAGGCCGGCGGCGCGATTGTGGTCCATACCGCACCCGATTACGGCTCCACGTTCCGGATCTTCCTGCCCCTGGCCGCCGCCCGCCCCTCGAAACAGGCTCCGGCCGAAATCCTCCCACCCCGCGGAGAGGAAACCATCCTCGTGGCCCTGGAGTTCGACACGGACCGCAAACACCTCCGCGAGACCCTGCAGGAGGCCGGATACACCGTCCGCGAATGCCGCAGCGCCCTGCAGGCGCTCGAAGTCGCGCACAAGTCCCCCGAAACGCTCCACCTGCTCGTTACCGACGTCACCTTCGCCCGGATGGCCGGCCCCGCTCTAGCCGAATCCATCCGGGACTCCCGCCCGGATATCGCCGTCCTCTACGCCACGTCCCGCGGCGCAGCCGAGGTTCGCAACCAGAGCCTGGATCCCGCCAGCGTTCTCCGCCTGGACCGATCCTCCTCCACCTTCGCCATCCTCACCCGTGTTCGCGAGGTGCTCAACGCCAACTCGCGCCGCAAATGAGGAGCCGCCGCGCGAATTCCCTTCCGCGCGGCGAACCAGGCTCCTCTTTCGGTTTCTACGACCTCGTCACCCAGCAGTAGCCGTGGCGAAGGATCGTCTGTATCTCCCCGCCTAGATTGAACAGCTTCACCTTCCGGCGCAAACGCTGAATGTGCACGTCCAGTGTCCGTGTCCGCACTCCACCCGTGTAGCCCCAAATCGTGCTCAACAGATATTCGCGCGACAGGCATTGGCCCGCGTGTTCCCGGAGAAGCTGCAACAGCTCCGCTTCTTTCTTGGTCAGGTGCAGCGACCCGGAAAACTCGGTCATCGGCATGGCTGTAGATAGCATTGGCATCATCTCCTCACCATGTTTTACGGGTGAAACCCGGTTTTGGTTTCAACTTCCGTAAACAATGCTCAGGCGACTGCCGCTTCTATCTCAACCAGCACCAGTTGCTGTGGCCGCCTCTCCAGTCCGCAAGCCCACAAAAAAGTGTGCTCCATCTCCCGGCAAGCCCCATGTGAATACAAGCGTCTAAAAACTGCGCTTGCCCACTCCGGTGTTGCATCCCCTGTCAATGCCGTAGTGGCTTCGGCCGTACATTTGACGCAATCCAGGCAGTCGGCGCCTGTAGCGTCGCAGTCCTCCGGGTAGAACCCGGTGGTTGAAAGCGTTCCCATTGTTCCCTCTTGTTGCGGCCTGACGGCCGTCTCCTGATCGACTGTGGCATGACAGCCCAGTCTCTTTTAACGGCCATCCCATTCCATCAGGACGGTCCGTCTTGCTATCCCGTAGTGCGTCCCTTCCTTCGCCGGACTCCATCTCCTCAGCTAGATGCCGGCCAGGGCTGCGCACTCCGTGTCTGCTTGGTACGTTTACATTTGTACTGTACTTTCACGGATCCACATAGGCCGCTGAGGGGTAGGGACTTAAGGTTTTGTAGGGGGAATGTATCCCCCCACCGTTGTGGGGTCTACACCCCACTCGAACCGAAAATCAACCGCAACACCCACTCCGCCACGCAAACCGGCTTCTCCACGCCCTCCGCCTCTACCGTTACCGCCCACACCACCTCCACCCCCCCGGGCCGCGCCCCACACCCGCTCAGCGCAAAACGTCCCCGAACGCGTCCACCCGCCGCCAGCGGGGCCGGAAAACGCACCCGATTCAACCCGTAGTTGATCGTTGCCGACTGATTCAATTGCAAACAAACGGCTTCCGCTGCCATCCGCGAAATCAGACTCAACGTCAGGAACCCGTGGGCGATCGTAGTACCCCACGGACTCTCCCCTCTCGCCCGGTCCCTATCCACATGAATCCATTGCCGGTCTCCCGATACCGAGGCGAACGAATCGATCAAAACCTGGTCAACCGCGATCCAGCCACTCTCCCCAACCGCCTCTCCCCCGGCAAGCGACTGCAACTCCTCCAGCGAACGAATGATTCTAGGCACCCTACTACAAATACCGCACCCAAAGGGCCCGGCTCTCCCGTTTCTTCCGCGTGAACCAGACGCAAAGCGGGTAGGTGGCCACCAACACCGTCAGCCAGATGGCATATACGCCTGGCAGCCCAAAGCCATAGTCGGCTGGCTTCGGCATCCGGCCCCACCCCGGAGCATCGGTCAACCAGTCGCAGTTGCCATACGCCGCCAGCGCGTAAACCACTGCAGCACCGTGGATTAGCGGCAGATGCAGCAGGTAGAAAAAGAGCGGCACCCGCCCGAACATCACCGCATGGCGCGCGAACCCCGTTACAGTGTCCGCCAGTCGGCTGAGCAACACCAGCGCCGGCCCTAACGTCATCAAAATAAACAACAAGGACGGCGGATACTTCGAGCAGTTCAGGAACGAATAGACGCCGCCGGCCCACGGCCGCGGGTCACCGTAGACATTGGCGGCCCGAATGGCCGCGAACAGGACCGTCCCGAGCAGTCCGGCTCGCAGAATCCACTGCCGCCGCCGCTCAGGCTCCATCGCATAAACCATCCCGAAACCATAGCCAGCAAAGAGGATAGCCATCCAAGGCAGCAGCGGATACTGCGGAAAGAACACATAGCCTGGCAGGATCTCCATGTTCTTTCGGTCATGCAGGATCCGCCACACCCACCACAGCGGGCCGAACTGTTCGGCGCGCCAGGAGTCGGTCAAATTGTGCAGAAAAATGACGCTTAAACCGCTCCAAAGTGCCACTTTTGGTGTCATTTTGAGCCGTTTTGCAACGCCCAGAGCGACCATCGACCAACCGATCGCCCAGATCACCTGCCCCACGCTGAAGCGATAGTTGAAATTGAAGAACCACCCGAAGCAGCGCACCCAGGTCAATTCCAGGAACACAAGCCACAGCCCGCGGGTGATGAGAAACCGGCTCAACTCGGCCGCCGTCTTGCGCCGCTCCTGCAGCCAGGCGCTGGTCCCGGCAAGGAAAACGAAGACCGGCGCGCAGAAATGGGAGATCCACCGCGTCAGAAAAAGGGCCGGCCAGGTGCGGGCGGGGTCCATGGGATCCACCGACAGGTCACCGAAGAAATCACGGGTATGGTCGAGCGCCATCAACAGGATGACCACCCCGCGGAGCAGGTCGATCGAATCGAGGCGTTCTGTGCGCGGGGCGGTCACGCGAATTGCTGAAAGAACTCCCAGGATCGCTGCGCACAGAGATCCCAGCGGTAGGCGGCGGCCCTGGCGCGGCCCGCCTCGACAACGGAGGCGGCGGTGGAGGGGGAGAGCAGAAGGGTTTCCAGACCTTCACGAATCCCCGCCGGGCTGCGCGGGTCCACGTGTACGGCGCCCCCGCCGGTGATCTCCGGCAGGCAGGAGTTGTTCGAGGTCAGGACCGGTACTCCGGCGGCCATGGCCTGCGCGACCGGGAACCCGAAGCCTTCGTAGAGCGACGGGTAGGCGAAGACGGCTGCGGCACGGGTAAGGCCCGGCATGTCCGATTCCGGAACGTAGCCGAGGTATCGGACCCCGGGCAGACCGGACAGAATGCGCTGCGAAGTGGTGCTGGCGGCCCAGCCGACCGGCCCCGCGAAAACCAGTTCCACCTCTTCTCGAACCGAGGGTGGCAGCAATAGATAGGCATCCAGCAGCGCGTCCAAATTCTTCCGCGGCTCTATCGTACCGACATGCAGAATGAACGGTTTACCTAACTTCAGCTGAGAACGTACGCGAGCGGCATCGCCGGCCGTGACCTGAAAATACGCGTCGGGCACACCGGAGTGGATGGCAACGATCTTCTCCGGCTTCAAGTTCAGCACCCGGATGGCATCCTGGCGCGTGTTTTCGCTGACGGCAATCAGGCCATCGGCCTTGGTGAGGATTCGCTCGGCAAACCGTTTGTCGGCAGCGATGTTGGCTTCGGTATGGAACTCCGGCGTCAGCCAGCAGGTCATATCGTGGACGGTAGCCGTCAACGCCATGCCCTTCACGCCGGCATGAACCTGGTTGGTGACGTGAAAAACCTGGGCGTTGCCGGCGGCCAGCCGCCGGGTGAAGTGGAACTTGTTGGAGGCCAGCAGCCAGGCGATCCGCGGCGCGGTATGCAGCAGGCTCATCACCGAGGACTCATGCGTCAGTTCCCCGACGTTGCGGATGAACGGGTAGGGATCGACGGCATGGCCACTGGAGGTCCGCTGCAGGGCGTGGATCCAGTGGTAGAGGTAGTTCTTCACCCCCGCGCTTCGGAGCAGCAGCGGGGATGCGTCAACAGAGATGCGCATCGGTAACCGGGGAGTCCTTGTATGCTACCGCATCCGCGCCGGAATCAGGGCGCAAACGGGAGCGAGTCGGAGATTTCACCAAACTTATGACAGGTTTGCGACGAGTCGATGTTGCGCAGCAGACCGGTGAGGACGGCGCCGGCGCCGACCTCGGCCCACTGCGTAACGCCTTCGGCAATCAGCAGGCGCATGGAGTCGATCCAGCGAACCGGGTTTGGCACTTGCTGGTAGAGCCCTTCACGCGCGTCGGCGGCGAAGGTGACAATGCGGGCCTGCCAGTTGTTGACAAGCGGGATGGCGAGGTCGGCGAAGGGAGCGGCGTCCAGGTCAGCGCGCAACTGCTCCTGCGCCGGACGCATGAGCGGACAGTGGAACGGGGCGCTGACGGGCAGCGCAATAACCCGCTTGGCGCCGGCGGCTTTGGCTAGGTCCATGGCGCGGGCCACCGCCCCGGCATGGCCGGCGATGACGGTCTGGTCGGGCGAGTTCAGATTGGCGGCCGTGACCACCTCCCCCTGCGCGGCTGCGGCGAGAATCCCTTCCAGAGCCCCCTCGGGCAGCTTCAGAAGCGCCGCCATCGCGCCCACTCCCTGCGGGACGGCCTGCTGCATGTACTGGCCGCGCTTCCGGACAATCCGGACGGCGTCGGCAAACGGCAGCGAACCGGCCGCGACAAGCGCAGAGTACTCGCCCAGGCTATGCCCGGCCACAAAGTCCGGCCGGTAGCCGCGCTCCCGCAGCACCTCCCAGGCGGCGATGGAGACCGTCAGCAGCGCTGGCTGCGTATTTTCCGTCTTCTTCAGCTCCTCGTCGGGCCCCTGGAAGCAGAGTTCCGACAGCGGAAACCCGAGGGCGGCATCGGCCGCGTCGAACACGGCCCGCGCCGCCGCGGACGCCTCCTGCAGCGACCTGCCCATTCCTGCGAACTGGGAGCCTTGTCCAGGGAACAAAAATGCGGTTTTCGACATGAAATTCCAGTTTATCCGAGCCGCCGCGGTATAAAGGGTAACCTCGGGCCTCCGGGACGCCATCTTTTCCATTAAGCTTTATTTTGAGGAGCGCTATTCGTGTCGCTATCTGAAATCTGCGTACGCCGTCCGGTTTTTGCCTTCATGCTGATCATGTTCCTGGTCACGCTGGGCGTTTTCAGCTTCCTGGATCTGGGCGTCGATCTGTTCCCCCGCACCGATCCCGCGACGGTGTATGTCCGCGTCCGCCTGCCAGGGGCTAGCCCCGAGGAAGTCGTTTCGCAGATTGTGCTGCCGCTTGAGGAGACAGTCGCCTCGGTAAGCGGCATCGAAGAACTGCGGGCCATGGTCAGCGAGGGCGGCGCGTCGATCATTGTCACCTTCGTGCTGGAGCGCGACATCGCCGGCGCGGTGGAGGACGTCCGCGAAAAGGTATCGGCGGCGATGCGAAAACTGCCGCCCAACGTGCTGCCACCCACCGTGGCGAAGTCCGACCCCGATAACGACGCCATTGTGACACTCGCCGTTCACGGCCAAAGGCCGGTGCGGGAGTTGACCGAGGTGGCCGATAAACAGGTGCGCCGCGCGCTGGAGACCATCGACGGCGTCGGCTCCATGGATGTGGTCGGCGGGCAGTTGCGGCAGATCAACGTCTTCCTGGATATCGACAAGCTGAATGCCTACAACCTGAGCGCGCAGGAGGTGGAGCGGGCCATCCGCACCGAGAACGTGGAGACTCCCGGCGGCCGCATCGTACGCGGCACGGCGGAGATGGGTGTCCGGACCATGGGCCGGCTGGACCACGTCTCCGAGTTCGGCGCAATCATCGTGAAGAACGTCGGCGGCGCACCCATACGGGTACGCGACGTCGGCTACGCCGAGGATAGCTTCGCCGAGCGGCGAAGTTTCGCCATGTACCAGGGCCAGCCGGCGGTGATCCTGGAGATCCGAAGGCAGATCGGCATGAACACCGTGAAGGTGGTGGACGGAATCATGGGCCGCCTCGGTGAAGTGGAAAAAGCGCTGCCGCCGGGTGTGAAGGTCTCGCTCGTCAAGGAGCAGGCCACCTACATACGAAACTCGGTGGAGGCACTCGAGGAACACCTGGTCCTGGGCAGCTTCCTGGCCGGGTTGATCGTGTTCCTGTTCATCCGCGACTGGCGCACGGTGCTCATCAGTTTCGTGGCGATTCCAACCTCGATTCTGGCCACCTTCACCGTGCTTCGCATGTTGGACTATACGCTGAACTCGATGACCCTGCTGGGACTGACACTGGCGGTGGGCATCGTCATCGACGACGCCATTATCGTCATTGAAAACATCTACAGGCATCTGGACGAGTTCGACGTTACGCCCATTGAAGCGGCCATCAACGCCACCAAGGAGATCTCGCTGGCCGTCATCGCGACCACCCTCTCACTGGTCATCGTCTTCGTCCCCATCGCCTTCATCACCGGTTACGCGAAGAAGTACCTGAACCAGTTCGGCTGGACGATGTCCATTTCGATTCTGATCTCGATGCTGGTGGCCTTCACGCTGACGCCGGCCTTGAGTTCCCGGCTGCTGAAGCGGAAGGTGGGCGCCAAGAACAAGACCGGCCACGACCATCACTATTCGGTCTTCGACAAGCCGTACACGAAGATTCTGGGCTGGTCGCTGGATCACCGCTGGGCCCTGATTGCCGTCTGCGCCGTGGTGTTCTACGCCACGTTCCCGCTATACAAGAAGATCGGCCGGGACTGGATGCCGCAGGAAGACCAGAGCGAACTCGGTGTTTTCATCGAAATGCCGGAAGGCTCTTCGCTGCAGGCTACCGAACGCGTCACCAAGGCGCTCTCCGACCGGTATTCGAAGATCCCCGGGGTTCGCGCCGTGGTCCCGGCTTCCTCGACGATGGGTATAGAACGCGTCACCATGGCGTTCGTCACCGTGCTGCTCGATCCGCCGGAGAAACGGGCGCCGATTCTGGAGATGGGCAACAAGGTCCGCGCGGCGTCGACCGACTATGCCTATGCGCGGCCTCGCGTGAACTTCCCGAACATCCTCGGCGGCCGCGATACCTTTGCGCCGATCCGGGCCATGCTGCTCGGCCCGGACATCCGCACACTGGTCGAAATCGGCAAGACCGTAAACCAGGAACTCCTGAAAGAACCTACGATTACGGACATCAAGGTCAACCTGAACCTGAACAACCCCGAACTGCAGGTGAACATCGACCGCCAGCTGGCGTCCGACCTCGGTGTCCGGGTGGCCGACATTGCCGGCGCGGTCCGGCTGCTGATGTCGGGGGAGGATCAGATCTCCACCTTCAAGGAAGGCTCCGAACAGTACCCGGTGATGATGCGGCTGCTATCGCACCAGAGAGACAACCCGGAGGTGCTGGGACGACTGCTGGTGCCAAGCGCCACGCGAGGGCTGATTCGCCTGGACTCCATTGCCAACCTCCAGCATGGACTGGGGCCTAGCCGTATCGACCGCTATGCGCGGCAGTTCGGCATCGGTATCTATGGAAACGTCTCCAACACCGCCTCGCTGAACGAAGCGGCGGCGGCGGCGCAGCGGGTCTTCCAGCGTGTGGAACTTCCCCCGGGATACAACGTGCGGTTCTCCGGCCAGGTGAAGGTGCTGGAGGAAACGACGACGAACATGTTGATGGCCATCGGACTGGCCAGCATCTTCATGTACATGGTGCTGGCGGCGCAGTTTGAGAGCCTTGTTCATCCGTTCATCATTCTGACCACCCTGCCGCTGTCGATCCCGTTCGCCCTGCTATCCCTGATCGTCACCGGGCGGAGCCTGAACTTGTTCAGTGCCCTCGGCGTGCTGCTCTTGCTTGGCATCGTGAAGAAGAACGGCATTCTGCAGATCGACTACATGAACCATCTGCGCGACCAGGGGATGGGGCTGCGGGAGGCGATCATTGAAGCCAACCGCGTCCGCCTGCGGCCGATTCTGATGACGACATTTTCGATCATCGCCGGCCTGATCCCGACCGCCATCGGCACCGGCGCCGGCGCCTCTCCGCGTTCGGCGATGGCCCTGACGATCATCGGCGGCCAGACGCTCTGCCTGCTGCTGACGCTGCTGGTGGTACCGGTGGGTTACGACATCGCCGAGAAGCTGCGGAACGCCCTCCGCTCCCGGAAGGAAGGGACAACGTCCCACGAACGGCCGGCGGCCTCTCCGGCGGCGGGCGACTAGCCGGCCGGGCGGAATTCGACATGGCGAAAGGGGGAGGCCGCGGCCTCCCCCTTTCGCCATTCTAAAATCGCTTCAGACCTTCCAGCAGCGAACGCGTGTTCCCTCGCCCGGCGTGCTTCACGGTATGCACGGGGCGCCAGTTGTCGTTTACGGCGCCTATGTAGCGAGCGCCCGCCTGGTCGGTTCCCATCAGGATGACGGTAAAGTGGCGGTCCGGGTAGACCAGGGCCCGGTACTGCAGATCTTTCCCTTCCCGCCAACGATCTTCGGCCGGACGCCCCAGTTTGCGCACCACGGCATGATAGTCATCCTCGGCCGTGAAGCCGAGGTCCTCCTGCAGGACGGCCTCATACTCCACGCGATCGGGCCGGACGTAGGAAACGATCCCGTACACGGCGAACAGAACCACCACAATCCCGCCGATGATGTAGAGGCCGATCCGGGACTCCCCGCCGGCATCACCGATGCGGACGCCGGAGACCATGGCGGGCTTGGGAATGGACTCCTCCGGCACGGGATCGGGTGCGGCAGGGGCCTTCGGCATCGCAATGACACGGCGCTCATGCGGCCGCAGAAGGCCCGCCGTGAACTCCAGTTCCCGTTCCAGCCCGACGATCATGACGGGCTCGTCCACGCGGGATACGGCACCCAGAAACCGGCGCGGCACCCAGATCTCCCGGTTGTCCTTCGTGTTGTGGACCAGGAACTCCGACCAGGTGGCCTCCCGCAGGGTCCACTCGTTATGTTCCACGCCGAGAATCGGCGGGTAAAAGGAAAATGCCCGCCCTGAAAGGCTCTGCAGTTCCGGAATCGGAGAGGCGGACATGCCTTATTCTACTCTTCCCTCAGGGGCCACATTCAACGATTTCCGAGGTTCAAAACCACGACACCGAAAAGAATCATCCCGATGCCGATGAACTTGTTTTTCGTCAACGGTTCGTTGAAGATCAGCCGCGACCAGATCAACGTCCAAAGGTAGCCAAGCGACACCATGGGATACAGAATCGTGAGTTCTCCGCTCTTGACGGCGACCGTGTACATGGCGAAAGAAGTCAGATAAATGGCAATGCCAACGGGCAAACGCCAGTTGGTGAGGACGCCCCGCACGGTGCGCTCCAGCTTATCTGCGCCGGCCTTCAGGAAAACGGTACCGAACGAGCCGATGAAGGAGGCAAACAGCACAAGCAGGATGGAGGAGAGCGGTGTCTTCAAGCGACGGAATCCTTCCGGCCGAGCACGGCGACACCGAGAACGATGAAGGTCAACCCGAGCAGCTTATACACATTCACCGTCTCCCCCAGAAATCCGACCGAAAGAATCGTCACCCAGACATAGGTCAGGGCGATGATCGGGTACAGGACCGACAATTCACCGTAGCGGAGGGCAAGGACCAGGAGGATCGTGGAGATCCCGTAACAGGCCAGTCCGCCGAACAACGGGAGGTTCGACAGGATCTTCCAGGCAATGAGCGGCGCCTGGGAAACGACGCTGCCGGCGGCGGGATCGAACAATGGCGGCATCATCGAGGTGCCGCGTTTGATGAGCATCTGAGCGGCGGCGCCGAGGATCGTGCAGCCAACCACCATGATGTTCCCCTTGAACCGGTTACGTTTGGACGGAGCGGGGGAAACAGTTTGTGCGGAAGGATCGTTCACAAGAAACTCATCTCATCATAGCAACGGCGCAGGCCCGCTATTTCTTCTTCTTGCGCTTCCTGGGATCGGGTTTCCCGCCAACCTGGAAGACCTCAACGGCGTCGGACTCCGCAGCCGCCGTGGCAGCCGAGGGCTCGGGCGGGGGCGTGAGTTCCAACTCCTGCGGCGCGCACACGCCGGCCTGCACCTGAAAGGAGGCGACAGTGTTCCAGCGCTGGCCTTCGCGCCGCTCCACCTGATAGGCCTTGGTGGCGGCGGACGCCCGCAGGCGCCAGGCTGCGCTGGGCGCGCGGGCAAACGATGCGGTGGAAGGCGAGTCGGTGGTGATCTGCAGGATGCTCCAACTGTCCCCGCCGGTCTTCGATTCCAGGAGGGCAAATCGGCCGCCTTCGGCCGAGTTGGCGCGGTCCACCAGCACGCGCCCCTCATTGGCGGAGGTGAAATGAAACTTCTCGATGGAGCCGATGTGCGGGTCGGCAAACACGGCCCGGCGTCGCCATGTCTTGCCCCCGTCGCGGGTGACGAGGAAAAACGGGTCGCGCGGCAGGGACGCCAGCACCTGCCCGCTGATCCAGCCGTTTGCCAGGTCAAAGAACTGCATCTGATCAAGCGCCGCCTGCCGGATCCGCGGATGCGGTTCGGTCCAGCTCTTCCCGGCATCCTCGCTGGCCAGAACGATGGAGGAGAGCGTGGTGGAGTCGGTGTGCAGGTTCCCGGCCAGGATCATGCGCCCGGCGTTGACCTCCATTGCGCTGAGCTCCAGATAGACCGCGCAGGGAGCGTCAGCCGTACAACTCATTCCCAGCGACTGTATATCCTCCTCCGTGCAGGTCACCGGCACGCGCAGCGGCCTACCGGCGTAGACAAGCGGAGCGGGAGTGGCGGCCGGTTCCGCCTGTGCGGGAACGGGGATTTCAGAAAAAAAGAAGATGGCAGGCAGCAGAACGGCCACCACTTGACGCATGATAAACATTATGCGCATACGATTGCGTGCCCCAGAGGACGACGGCGACAAGCGCGGTGGATTCGGCGCCTGGCTGCGAAGCCTGTTCAGCCCCAGTCAGACGGAAACGCCGAAATCGCACGCCCGGCCGGCCGCGCCGGCGAAGGCCGCCCCGCCTCCGCCGGCTGACAAACGCTGGAAGGTTTGCGGCGAATCGCGGTTCCTGCACACCGGGCGGCTCTACACGCAGGCGGACGGCGAATGGCAGTGCGCCTATCTCTTCAATGTCGTGACCGGGAGTGAGCAGGCGCCGACCCGAATCGTTCTCCCCGAGGCGCCGGTACTCGAATGGGAGC
Organism: uncultured Solibacteraceae bacterium; assembly: GCA_964632345.1. Taxonomy (GTDB): domain Bacteria; phylum Acidobacteriota; class Terriglobia; order Bryobacterales; family Bryobacteraceae. Next base: position 12,897 of record CAZWDD010000075.1, read on the forward strand.
AGCGGCACGGGAAGCGGATGCCGGAAGCGGCGCGGATGCTGCTGGCCGTGTCCATGCTGGAGGGGCTTCTGGCCACAGGCCGCGCCGGCGGAACGATGACGTTGCCAGCCTCCGACGTGGAGTCCGTGGCGCCCTAGCGGCGGGCGCCGGCAACGATCGGAGCCGACAGCAGCGGAGCCGGAGCCACATCCTCCACGACGATTTTTTTGGGACGAGCGTCCAGTCGTTTGCAGAGGATCTCCTGCCGGGCCTTGGCATACTTTGGTGTCCCGGGCTTGACACCGGTTTCGAGCACCTCCTCGTCAGTAAGTTCGTGCTCCACCATCAGATACTTCTGCAGGTGATTCTTCAAACGGTCCTGCACGACCCTGGCGTCGGATTTATACAGCAGATAGAGAATCTGCGCTCCGGACCCCTTCGAAGCCGCCAGATAGACCTTCGACGGGCGGGTGAGCGACGGAGACTTCAACTCCTTCTCCAACTTCTTGGCGCCCTCCTCCAGCTTGCGCCAGGCCGCCACCTCTTCCGCCGTCAACGCACAGGCAGCGGCCAGCGCCGCGCGGTCGTTCTTCGTCAGTTTCTCGGTGAGCACGGTCAGGAACAGCGAGAGGTTATCGACCGGGAACTCCAGTTCGAGAGGAACGTTGAGACGGGCCTTCTGCAGCTTCTGCAGCCCGGCATGGTTCACTTTGTCGCCCTGCAGCGAAGGGCAGAACAGCGGCAACAGCTTCTCGTCGTCGAGTAACTTGACGATATCGGCCGAATTGGCCTCGTTGGCCACGTTGCGCAGCTCGCGGCCCAGCGCCTCGGCTGGAATCTTCTTTTCCAGCTTCTGTTCCCGCACGTACTGATACTGATTCTGCGTCTTCTCGCTCACCTCGTAGCCCATGCGGACGCGATAGCGGAACAGACGGAACAGGCGCGAGGGATCGTCGTAAAGCGTATACTTGCCGGCGATGCGAAGCTCACGGTTCTGGATGTCGCCAATGCCGTTGGTGGGGTCGACGAGCAGCCCGCGGGACTGCCGGTTGAGCGACATGGCGATGGCGTTGATGGTGAAGTCCCGGCAGAGCAGGTCTTCGTGAATGGTGGCCGGGGAGATCTGCGGCTTCGATGCCGGCTTCGGGTAGACTTCCTGGCGGGCCATGCCCATGCGGACCAGCACGTGGCGGGGAAACATCAGGTCGGCCAGCCCGCGGCGGGTATCGACAGCGCCGAGTTCGGCATCGCCCTGCTTGGCGAGGGTCTTGGCAAGCGCGACGGCATTGCCTTCCACCGTGAAGTCGAGTTCGCGGATCGGATAGCCGCCGAGCATATCGCGCAGCGCAGCGCCGGTGAGATACAGCGGAAGGCCGGCCGCATTGGCCGCATCCTGCACCTTATGCAGAGCCGCCATCTGCGCCGCATTCAGGTGGCTCTCGAGCATGAACATGTAATCGCTCATCTGATTTACTCCATCTCCGTCAAGCGCTGCCCCATCGATGTGCGCCGGGTCATGCGCGGGGATGATGCCTATCCACAACAGCCCGCAGTCTTCCGCGGGCAACATGGGTATAGATCTGGGTTGTCCCGATGTCGGCGTGGCCGAGCATGGTTTGTAAGCTGCGAAGGTCCGCTCCCCCTTCGAGCAAATGCGTGGCGAAAGTATGCCGCAGCACGTGCGGGCTCAGGTTGTGAAACAGGCCGCAGGACTTGCCGTGCGCGGCCAATAACTTCCAGAAGGACTGGCGCGTCATACGGGAACCGCGGCCGGTGACGAACAGATACTGGCTGGCGCGGCCGTTCAGGATGGCCGGCCGGCCGGAGCCGAGATAGGCCTCTATCGCGGCAATGGCGGCCTGGCCCATCGGAACCAGCCGCTGCTTCCGGCCCTTGCCGGTCACGCGAACATAGCCCAGGGAGAGGTTGAGGTCGCTTAACTCCACCTGGCAGAGTTCGGAGACGCGCAGACCGCTGGCGTAGACCAATTGCAGCATTGCTCGGTCCCGGAGTCCGAGCGGTTTACCGGCGTCCGGCGCATCGAGCAACCGCTCGATATCGGCTGCGTTCAGATAATGGGGTAACGCCTGGCCCACGCGAGGAGAGGCGAGCAGTTCCGTTGGGTCGTGCTCCAACACCCGTTCCCGCTGCAGGTGGCGGTAGAAGTTCCGCAGCGTGGTGAGATGCCGGGCCACCGACCGGGCCGCGAGCCCACCGGCGTAGAGCGAATCCAGATAGCTCTGGACATGCTGCGGCGTGTCCGGGACGGGGATCTCGGCGCCGCCGGAAAAAGCGGCATACCGGTCGAGGTCCCGGGCATAAGCGGCAATCGAGTTGGCGGCCAATCCCTTCTCCATCCGGCAAAAGTCAAGAAAAAGACGGACTTGCAGCGCGAGCGAACCCGTGCGGGTCATTCTGCCAATGATACAATAATGCCGAAAATGTTTGAAAGCGGCAAGCACACGGCGTGAGTGGTTCCACCAACAAACGAGTGCGGGTACTGCGGTTTGACCGGGAGCCGGTAGATGGTTTCGTCCATCCGCAGACGTACCAGACGGCAACCGGCGTGGAGATGTTGAGCCGGGACGGAAACATCGTCACCATCTCCTATCCGGAGATAAAAGCCGTTTGTTTTGTTCAGGATTTCGAAGACGAAGCGCCGAATCTGAGCAATCGCACCTTCGCCAGCCGGCCGAAATCGAGCGGGCTGTGGGTGCGAATGTCGTTCCGTGATGGAGCGCTGCTTGATGGGATTCTGCCGAATAATCTGCTGGCGGTCGAGCCCCACGGTTTCACGGTGACGCCGCCTGACCTGGCGACCATGCCGCAACGGGTTTTCGTCCCGAAAGCCGCCCTCAAGACAATCCACATCCTGGCGGTGGTGGGCAGCGGGTTGGGCCGCTCAAAAAAACCCGACGAGCGCCAGATCTCCATCTTCGACGCGCAGGGTTAGAGCGACTTCAACCGCGGCGCGTCCGCGGGCGGCATGAACAGTTTGGCGTCCACCTTCCGGTCGTTGATCGTGACGTTCTCCGAGTACATTTCGAATATCCGGTTGCCATCGCGGTAACGGACAATGCTCCACGGCCACATTACGCCGGCCGTATCGCGGTACTTGTTGAACACCGTCGCCTCCTCGATGCGGCGTTTGGCGTCCGGGTCCCGCCGGAAGGTCACCTGTTTCACCGGCAGGTGGGTCGTGCGGTGAAAATAGACGGTGACGACGCGGTTCTCGGCGTCGGTGATATCCACCACCTCCACCGGATTGTTATCCACCACCGCCGTCTCCTTGAACTCGAACACCATACCCAACTCATTCATGCGGAAACGGAGGATGTAAAAAACATTCCGCATCATCGTGTCCACGTATCGTTCATACTGCCCCGGCGGCAGCGGACGCACGCCGCGGTAGTTCACCTGCACGCCCTCGGTGGCGGTGAACAGATAGGCGTAATCCTCGTTATCCTTGCCGAAGGACTGCCTTTCGCGAATCCCAAACCCGCCATCGATCTGCTCGTACTTCGTATAGACACGCGCGCGGGCCATGCCGTTCAGCCGCTCCCGATAGAACGAATACAGCCTTCCCTGCTCCATGCGGGTCTCCATGGCCAGGAACTTCGCACCGCCAAGCGCGGCCAGCGACTTTTCAACAATTTCGCGGCCGCGGCTGGGGTCCTGCGCAGCGGCCAGCAGCGGAAGGAATAACAGAATCGCCAGCGCTCGCACTATTTCATGATCTCCTCAGGTTTGACGCCGGCGTTGACCGTCATGGTTTCGTATTTGATCTCGCTGGCCTTCTTGCCGGCCTGATAGATCTCCACAAGGTGCGGCGCCCGGACGCCGCCGGTTTCCCGCCAGTCTTTGTAGTGGTTCTCCACCTCGGCCGGGCCCTGCGGTCCGTCCATCCGGTAGATGAGCTTGGCGGGCAGGCCGGTGGCGGGGTCGATGGTGACCTTAACTCTGTTGCCCGACTTGTCGCTAATCTCGATCTCGCCCGGAGACAGCGCGTTGACGGTGCGATCGGCCATGCGATCGCTCAAGAGCAGCGTGAACAGGTTGCGGAACAGTTCGCCGCCCAACTGGCGCTGGATCGGCGGGGGAATCGGCATGGGGCCGGGGGCGTTCGGCGCCTGGAAAGTACCGGCTTTCCCATCCCAACGGACGATGACTTTCCCGAACGGCAGCACCTGCTCCTGCCGCAACTGATTGGGCACGATGAAGAGAATCTGCTGCTTCATCGTCATGTTGCCGAGCGTTGCGGTGGCGGCCATGGTGACGTCCTTCACGGCGGCCAGTTTCTCGGCGCCGCCGGCGGCCTGCTGTATCCGGGCGAGAATCTGGCGTCCCTGCGCCAGCGTGGCATCGCTGACAGCGGCGGCCGGGCGTGCCGGCTCCTTCACCTTCAACTCCAGCCGCGTGATGGGCATCTTCAAATCGGTGAGCGGCGTCTTGAACCCGTCGATGTTGCCGATCGTGGTGATGATGAACTTCGAAGGATCGATGTACTGCTTCGCGACGCGCAGCACGTCCGCCTTGGTGACGGCGGCGATCGCCTTCTGATACTGCGCCAGATAATCCTTCGGGTAGCTGTAATAGTCGTAGCGGAATAGGCGCGAGAGCGTCTTCTGCGGACGGTCAAAGTTGAAGACGAAGCTGTTGATCACCTTCTCCTTCGCGGTGGTCACCTCCTCATCGGTCACCCCTTCCTGCCGCAGCTTTTCAATTTCGGCGAGGATCGTCTGAATGGTGGCGACGGTCGATTCGGTCTTCGTCGAAGCCGAGATACGGAATGCGCCGGGATGCAGATAATCCGCCCCCCAGCCGCCGCCCACCGAGTAGGCGTAACCAAGCTCGGTCCGCACCTTGCGGAACAACCGGCTGTCGAACCCGCCGCCCAGAATATCGCTCAACACCTCAAGCGCCGGGTAGTCCTTGTCGCTGTAGAGGCCGCCGAGATGGCCGATCGACAGGAACGTCTGTGTGACTTCCTTTTTGTCGCCCGCGTAGATGCCCGGCGTGGCACGGTGTGAGACCTGCGGAAAAGTTGGCGTCGCGCCGGCAGGCGGATTCCAGCCGCCCAGCACCTGTTCCAGGCGGGCCCGCATCGCGGCCTTGTCGAAGTCGCCGGAAACGGCGAAAACCATATTGGCTGGATGGTAGTAACGCTTGTGGAACTCGACCAGATCGGCGCGCGTGATGGCGTCAAGCGTCTCGTATTCCACCTCGCGGCCGAACGGGGTCTGCCGGCCGTAGAGAATCGACGAGAACTCGCTGCGGTTGACGCTGGAGGCATCGTCAAAACGGCGCGCGATCGCGCTGCGGTACTGCGTCTTCAGCAGGTCGATCTTGTCCTGCCGGAACTCCGGTTGGGAAAGCAGGTCGAAATACACGCCCAGAACTTCGTCGATATTCTCCTTCAGGCAGTTGAAGGAGAGCGTCGAAACATCGTCGCCGGCGCTCGATTCCACCGATGCCGCGATGTTCTCAAGCTGCTCGTCGATCTGGTCCCCGGTCTTCTGCTTCGACCCGCCACTGCGCAGCACCGCGCCGGCAATTTCACCGAGCCCCGTCTTGCCGGCAGGATCGAGCAGCGTCCCCGTGCGGATCAACGCCGTGCCGCCGATGAACGGCAGCGAGTGATTCTCCAACAGATACACCTTGATGCCGTTTTTGAGCGTGAAAACCTCGATTTCCGGGATCTTCACATCGGGCAGCTTGCCGAACTTCAAGTTCTTCCACGGGGCCTTCACCGCCGCCGGTTTCGGCGCGGCGGATTTGGCCGGCGCCGGCTTCGGCGCGGCCGGTTGCGCCAGTAGAGCGCAGGCGGCAAACGGAATTAAAATCAGCGCGCGCATTACTTGCTCTCCTCGTTCTTCGGCTGCACGGTAACGCCGACGGTCTTATTGCGGGGCGTGAAATACGCCTTGGCGACACGCTGCACATCGGCGGGCGTCACTTTGTCGAGTTCCTCCAGATCGGTGAAGATCTTGCGCCAGTCGCCGTACTCCATCCAGGTGGAGGCCAGCGCCCCCGCCAGACCGGAGTTGGAATCCAGCGCGCGCAGCAATCCGGCACGAGACTTCACCTTCACCCGCTTCACCGTGGCTTCATCGACGCCTTCCTTCTGGATGCGGCCGATGATCTCTTCCCACGCCTTCTCCAACTCCTCGGCCGTCTTCCCCTGGTTCGGCACGCCATAGTAGAGGAACAGCGAATCGTACTTTCCGCCGGGGAACTGCGCGATGGTCTGCGTGCCGAGCGCCAGCTTCTTATCCCGCACCATCTCCCGGTACAGAATACTGGTCCGTCCGCCGGACAGAATCCCATTCAGCACATCGAGCGCGGCGTCGTCGGCGTGCGTCGACGGCGGACGATGATAGGCGATCATGACAAACGGCTGCGACGGGTCCTCCACCGTGACGCGCTTGGTGCCTAGCTGGGCCGGTTCCTTCGTAACGATGCGCGGTGGCAGCGGCCCGGCCGGAATGGGGCCGAAGTACTTCTCGGCCAGACGGCGAATCTCGGCCGGATTCACGTCGCCAACGACACCCACAGCCATGTTACCCGGCACATAGTAAGTCTTATGAAACTCCGCGCCGCCCTTGGCGCGAAGGTTCTCGATATCGCTCGCCCATCCGATGAAGTTGCGATACGGGTGCGCGGTGAACGCCGTTGTCAGCATGGCCTCAATCAGCTTGCCCTGTGAACTCGACTCCACCCGCATGCGGCGCTCCTCGCGGACCACGTCGCGCTCCTTATAAAACTCCCGGAACACAGGCTTGGCCGTCCATTCCGATTGCAGCGCGAACCAGAGTTCCGTGCGGTTGGAGGGAAGGCTGTAGAAGTAGTTGGTATAGTCGAGCGCGGTGGACGCATTGAAGCCCACACCGCCGTTTCGCTCGATCTCCCGCGTAAACGCGTTCTGGTCGACGTAACTGTCAGCAGCTTCAATCGCTTTCTTCAGCGCCGCGTCCAGCCGCTCAATCTGCGCGGGGTCCGCTCGCCGGCCCTTTACGCGCTCCTCCTCCAACTTGTCATAGGCGGCCTCCACTGCGGCCAGCGCCTTCTCCTCCGCCGGCCAGTTCTTGCTGCCGAGCGAAGCGGTTCCCTTCCCGATCATGTGTTCAAACATGTGCGCGGTGGAGGAGGCATTGGCCGGGTCATTTGCAGCGCCGGCGTTGACATGCAGGTGGAAGGAGACCACCGGCGCGTCGTGACGCTCCATCACGATGAAGTGCATCCCGTTGGCGAGCGTGAACTCGGTGACACGTTTTTCAAAGTCCCGCAGGTCCTGGCCAGCCAGTCCCAAGGCGAATAGAGAGAGCAAGGCGTATGTGCGCATATGGCGGTGCTAATGATTATGGTAGCAATGGGGCAGGGCCCCTATTCGTAACGGAGGGCTTCCACCGGATCGAGCCGTGCGGCCTTGTTGGCTGGCCAGATGCCGAAGAACAGACCTACGCCCACCGACACGATGACGCCGGCGGCAACGGCCCAGACGGGCACGGCAGTCGGCAGGTTGGGAAACACGAGCGCGGCCACCTGTGAGATGAACCACCCTGTCCCGATACCCAGGAATCCACCGGCCAGGGTGAGAACCACGGCCTCGGTGAGGAACTGAATAATGATGTCGCGCCGGCGGGCGCCCAGTGCCTTGCGAGTGCCAATCTCCCGCGTCCGCTCGGTCACCGACACCAGCATGATGTTCATCACG
>CAZWDD010000076.1:0-8671 GCA_964632345.1 uncultured Solibacteraceae bacterium
AGCTTCGGTATCTCAAAGACGCTCGCCCCCATGCGCTTCAACATCCGCGCCGCCCCGTACTGCTCCACCGCCACCGCCACCGCCCCGCACTTCCGGCAGAAGTTGCCCTTCGGATTCCACTTCGCGCACCAGTGGCACCGGACCTCCTCCCGCGCCGTATTCCCGCATTGATGGCACAGGTCCCCCGGACGCCAGTCAACCGGCTGAGGCGCAGTACACGTCTCGCAGATGGCGCGCATCCCGCTTTACCCGTGGATCCGGCGCACGCGCCCCCACAGCACGTCTTTCTCCGCCGCTGTCATCGACCGCAGTCGCCGTGAGATCTCCTCCTTCGCCACGCCCTCCCGCTTCAGCAGCACCGCCAGGTCGAACTCGGCCAGCGGCACAAACTCCGCACCGCACCCGCGGCAGAACTTCCCCGGCCCCGACGCCGCGCACCAGTAGCACGTCTGCACCGGCTCGGCCTGCTTCCCGCACGACGGGCAAAGGTCCCCGGTCTTGTAGTCCTTCGGCTGCCGCGCATTGCAGTGAACGCAGTACACAACATCGGCCGAGTCGATCACCACCGTCGCCGCATCTGCCGGCCTCGCCGCCACTGGCCGGGCCCCGACAGCCCACTCCATCACCCGGCCCGCCACCGCCGCCTCCAGCCCCGGCAACAACTCACACAACGTCGCCGCATCCCCGACTGTCGCAAAATCCGCCTTTGCGTTGACGCCCGCGGAAGCCAGCTGATCCAGCTGTTCCGCGGTCAGCCCCTTGGCGATCAATATGTTCTGTTCCAACAGCGTGAAGGTCATGCGTTCTCCGGGAATACTCAATCATACAAGCGGGAAAACAAACAACTCTTCATCACAATTCACTTGACGCAGAGTACTTTGCAGGGCAAAGTATTAGTCATGGAGCAGACAGACATGAACCCCTCGCCGGCCGGGCTAGCCTGGCGCAACCACTTCCGCCGCCAGTTGCTGGAGGACCTGGACGCAGTAGAGCGGGACCACTGGGCCGCGGACGAGCGGGATGTCCTCGGACCCTCCCTCGCCGAGTTCCAGCTCGGGGAGTCGAGCGACGGGCGCCATCTGCTCGGCTACGCGCGGCGCTTCGGCGACAAGGCCGGCGATGCCTGGCTGGGCGAGGCGATGGCACTCTTCATTCAGGAGGAAAACCGCCACTCCCACTGGTTGGGAGAGTTCCTGAAGGGCCAGGACTACCCGCTGCTCCGGCGCTGCTGGGTGGATTCGGTGTTCCGGGCCGTTCGAAAGCCGATGGGCTTCGGACTGATGGCTGGCGTCCTGGTGTGCGCGGAGATCGTCGCGGTCCCCTACTACGCAGCGGTGCGGACCATGACAGCCTCGTCCTGGCTGCGGACCATCTGCACCCGCCTGCTGCGCGACGAAGAGACCCACCTCCGCTTCCAGGCGGCCAACCTTGGCGCCGTGTGGCGCCGATGGAAGGCCGTGGAGCCCCTGCGCCTGGCGCACAGGACCTTTCAAGCCGTGGTCTGCGCCGTGGTGTGGCGGCAGCACGGCGAGGTGCTGCGCCGCGGCGGGTATAGCTTCACGGCCTTCACTGGCGAGTGTCTGGAACTGCTCGACGGCGTCCACCACGCCGCTCTCGCCGAACGCCGCCGCGGCTGGGCGGGCTTGACGGAAGCGACCGGGAACGGTTCAATGAACAGGTGAAGTTGAGCATCGTGTGCTCCTCGCGGGCAGGAGCGTTGACGCGCCGTCTCCGGGAGCGTCTGCAGCGGAATCTGGGCGTCGAAACGCTCGTCGTCGAAGAGGACGACGCTCCCGTCTGGGAAACCTGGGAGGAGGGGGCTGCAAGTGATGCCCTGCTGATTGTCCTGGATGGTTCCAACGCGCCCGGCCCCGTGCGGCGGGAAAGTTGGGACGCCCTTCTGGCGCACGACGGCGCACCGCCGGCAGCCTTCCTTCGCCTGGAGGACTGCGCTTACCCACCGCTGCTCGAACGCCGCCGGTTCTTCGGTCCCGCCGAAATTGCCATGCACGAACGCCAGGTTGAGCGCTGGGTCACGAGCCTGCTGCCCGAATTCGCCGGCATCGAACCGGCACCGGTTGACGCCACCTTTCCGGAAGAGTGGTGGGAACAGTTGGTGGACCGCCCCGGCCAAGCCGTTACGACGAATCCCGATGCCGCCCAGGCCTTCGCGCATGCTGCCCGCCGCCACTTTCAGGGAGTCATCTGGCTTGGCGCACAGGACCGGCCAGCCCCGATCGTCAAGGCCGAGTTGGACTACCGCCTCCGCGGCGGGCGCATGCTCGCCGTTCTCGCGCATATCGACAAACCCCTTTCCCTCGACGAGTCGCGCCATTCCATCATTCAGGTCCGCGGCCCCGTCCCCGCCGGGGAGGCCGATACACTCCTCGGCGCCTGCTACGGCCCGGTCTTCCCTGGCTGGTTCGCTGAAAAACTCGGCGCCAACACCCGCGGTGCCATCCTGCTCGACCGCAAGCGCGGCCTCTATCGCATGCCCGTGCGCCCCAAAGCTCCCGATGCTGCCCGCCAGGCCCATCTGGACGCCCTCGCCGCCGAGTTCGTCCACTGGAAATCCGATCCGGCCCGGTGCCGCGAACTACTCGGCGAAGTGGCCGCCGCCCTCGACCACGGCTTCGCCGCCGACTGGGACCGATCCCACGTCCTCTGCCGCCGTGCCGCCTTCGTCCTGTTGGGCTACGGCCGCCGCCGCGAAGGCATCCGCCTCCTCCACCGCCTTCTCCTCGCTGCCGATGAGCGTGGCGACGCCGATACCGCCGCCGATGCCCGCCACGAGTTATCCTGGCTCACCGACGAGGACGCTCCCCCCGCCGTCGACGGCGCCGCATCCGCCAATCAGGTTCAACTCGCGCTCTTTTGACGCCGCCGGCGCAGCGCAATCGTCGCGCCCCCGCCCAACAATACCAGCGCCCACGTGCCCGGCTCCGGTGTCTCCGTCAATACACCCGCCACAATCAGCGTCTGGGCCGGGCTTCCGGCAATCGAGACGTTATAGAGAATCGTTCCATTTACCGACGACTGTCCCGCACTTACCGCCACCAGTCCGTTGGCCGCCAGCGCCAGTGCCGACGATGGGTCCATGTCCAACTGAATCGTGCCCGTCGAGAATCCGTCTCCAGCGTCGTGCACAATGTCCCACAGCGCCAGTTGCAGTGCCGCTGCCTCGGCCGCCGTCGCCACCGAAGCCGCATAGTTCTCCATCAGCCATGCCGCCCGGACGCCATTCTGGAAGTCGAGTGGCGTCCCGAACACGGAGTTGTAGGTCTGCAGACTGATCGACGTGTACAGATCAATGCAGTAGGCGATGTACGGACTGTCGTTGATCTCGATCTGTATCTGCCCGGCAAACGGACTGGACGGCGTCAACCCCTGGCCGGAGTCCGTCAACATCGGTACCGAGTACTCCCCCAGGCCGACGCCTATCACCTCCAGCGTCGCAGCCGAGGCCGCCGGGCTCACTCCCAGGCACAACGCCAGCACCAGTTTCGCAGCGGGCCATTCAGTAAAGCGGAACATCGATTTCTCTCCTCAGCGGGCGCGGGCAGGGAATCAATCGTCCCGGTTGCACCTGTTGATCCCATCTTGCGGTCGCCGCCGTTGGAATCCCATAGAAGAGACCCTCCGATTCCCGGAGAACGTTCCTTTAGCCCGTACTGGGAAAGCAGTACAAAACACCCCCAAGCGGGGGCACCCTGCTAGGCGAATCGACGGAGACGCTCCCGCGTCTCCCGCATTGCCTGTGCCAATAGATATGTATCGGCCGAGTAGTGCAGAACTTGAGCCCCAATGCCAATCCAGGCGCGCGCGGCCTCGTCGGAATTCACAAAAACACTCAAGGCCACACCGGCCCCGGACGCCGCCGCCTGGATCCGCCGTCCAGCTGCAAGCAGCCGCTCATCCAGCACCTGTCCCGGAATCCCCAACGCCTGGCTGAGGTCATACGGCCCGACGAACAGCTCATCCAGTCCCGGCGTCGCGGCGATCTCCTCCACCGCCTCCAGGGCCTCCGCCGTCTCAATCTGTACAATCACGCGGGTATTGGCCGCCGCACACGCCAGGTACTCCTCCACCGGCTGCAGCGAATAGCGTGCCGCGCGGACCATGTGATTCACCCCGCGCCGCCCGTGCGGAAAGAACCGGGCCGCAGCCACGACCTCGCAAGCCTCGGCCGCCGACCGCAACCGCGGCACAATCACCCCGTCGGCGCCATTATCCAACGCACCCTGGATCGTTTCCGGCTGCGCGTTCGGCACCCGCACGAACGCCGGAATCCGAGCCGCCCGCAGCATCTGCGGCAGCATCGCGTTGTCAATGGGCCCATGCTCGCAGTCGATCACCACATGGTCCCATCCGGCCCATCCCGCCATCTCCACCGGCTCCGGCGACGGCAGCTCCACAAACACGCCGAAACGCGTCATGCCCTGCTCCTACGCCGCGGCGGATGAAACAGCCCGTTGATGCTGCGCTGCAGTTCCCGGAAGATCTGGTCGGCTGGCTTGCCCGCGTCAATCGTCGTGAAATCGTACTTTTTCGCCATCCGGTCTAATGCGCGAATCACTCGCCCCTGGTACCGCACATAGCTCTCATACATGTCCGGGCCGAACCGCATGTCCATGCCCGATTCCCAGAAGTCGAAGCTGCCCCGGCCCATCACCACGCGCGAAACCAGCGTCTGAACATCCGCCCGCAGATAGTAGGTGGCGTGCGGCACCAGCGCAAACCCGGCCACCCTTTCCAGCCAAGCCGCATCTTCCGCCCGCGCCAACCCTCGGGCCATCAGTGAAAAAATATACCGGTCCGTCAACACCACAAACCCGGCCCGCAGCGCCGGGACAATCTCATTTTCCAGCCGGTCCGCGAAATCCGTCGCATAGAAAAGCGTCATCGTCACGGGCCCCAGCGTGTTGCCCTCTTTCGCCTGCGCGATTCCCCGCCCGGCCAGCGCCCCGCGCGCCAGGCCCGTATCCATTACGGCGTGTCCCTGCTCTTCCAGCCACGCGCGAAGCCGTGTGATCTGCGTTGAACGCCCCACCGTGTCCGGGCCTTCAATCACAATCAGTTTTCCCTGCAATTCGCCGGGGTCCACCCCCGGCAGAGGCTCGCTATAAAACTGGAGCGGTTTGTGGATTGGCACGGAAGGCTCTCTCTTTATGCAATATCTGTCCCGAGGCGATTGCCTCGCTCAGGTTTTCCATCACGATGCGTCGCATCTCCTGCTGCTGTGATTCAATCGATCCCGTCGCGTCGATGATGTGAAAACCCATCTCCTCCGCCATCGCGTCGTACTCTTCCAGAATCCGTCCCTGAAACAGCCGGAACGACTCTTCTATCCGCCGCGACAGGTTCAAGTCCATCCCCGCCTCGTAGTACTTGATCGAGTCCCGCCCGCCCAATATCCGCCCCAGCGCCACCTCGAGAGGCACCCGGAAGTAGAACGCCAGGTTCGGCTGGATCGCAAACCGGTATAGGTTCCGTACCCATCGCGGCGATACCCCACGCACCACGTCCCGGGCAAACGCCGTGTACGCAAATCGGTCCGCGCATACGATCGCACCCGCCTTCAGCATCGGGAGGATGAACCGCTCCTGCCGGTCCGCAAAGTCCGTGGCATGGATCAGGGAGAAGGTTGTCGGCGTGAACATCTGCTTCTTTTTCCCCCGGCGCGTCGTTTCGCGCACCAGCGGCGAAGAGTTCCACTCGGAAAACGCCACGGCCAGGCCCTGCGATCGCAGCCACTGCGCCAGCAGCGATAACTGCGTCGACTTGCCCGACCCGTCGATTCCTTCCACAACAATCAGCTTTCCCTTTGTTCGATTGGGAGTGAGCAGCGGCATAGAGGAAACCCAATTATAGCCGCGGACGAATTTTTCTGTGTTACAGCCGCTCCACCTTACCCCGGTATCATAGTAGGGAATGCCCCGCTACGCCGCCATCGATATAGGAAGCAACTCCACCCGTCTGGCGGTCGCGGAGGTGGAACCTGGCCGCGGCGTACGCACTCTCGCTTCCGACCGCGAGGTCACCCGCCTCGGCACCAGCGTTTTCAGCCAGGGCCTCGTCGGCAGAGACGCCATGGAGCACCTCTGCCGCGTCCTCCAGCGCTTTCGCGGCACCATTGCGCAGCACCACGCCACCGGCATCCGCGCCGTCGCCACCAGCGCCGTCCGCGATGCCCGCAACCAGGACGAGTTTCTGCGCCGCGCAACCGACGCCGCCGGCGTTCCCGTTGAAATCATCTCCGGCATCGAAGAGGCTCGCCTCATTCATGCCGGTCTCCAATCCGTCTGGCCGCACCCCGACCAGCGCCTGCTCATCATCGATATCGGCGGCGGCAGCGCCGAAGCCATCGTCAGCGACTCCGGCCGTGTCACCGCCGCCTTCTCCCGGCCCCTCGGTGCCGTCCGCCTAAGGGAGCTCTTCCTGCAAGCAGACCCCCCGGATGCCGAGGATCTGGACCGCCTCAGCAGCTACATTGACGAAAAACTCGCCGGCCCCGTAAGGAAGATCGGACAGGGCGGCTTTGACCGCGTCGTCGCCACCTCCTCCACCGCCGCCGCCGTCGTCTGCGCCATCAATGGCATCGGCCGCAAAGCCCGCCTCAGTGCCGACCGCAAACGCGCCACTACCGCTCAGGTCGAGCGCCTGGCCGAGGAACTCTCCGCCCTTCGCCTCTCCGCCCGCCGCAAGAAAACCGGCATCGGCCCCCGCCGCGCTGAGATTATCGTCGGCGGCGCCACCGTCCTCGCACGCATGCTCCGCGCCTTCGGCGCCAGGTCCGTCTACTACTCCGTCGCCGGCGTCCGCGACGGCATCATTGCCGACCTTGCCGCCCGCCGCGTCGGTGCCGACCTCGCTCGCCTCGACCGCGAACAACGCCGCATCGTCGAATCCATGGCCAAGCGCTTCGGCGTCGACGTCCGCCACGCCCGCAAAACCGCCGAGCTCGCCGCCGCGCTCTTCGATGGGCTTAAACCCGTCCACGCCCTCCCCGCCGCCAGCGGCAAACTCCTCGAAGCCGCCGCGTACCTGTCCGATATCGGCCACTACGTGAGCGATATGGGCCACCACAAGCATTCCCACTACATCGTCGCCAATGCCGACCTACCCGCTTTTACCGCTGAAGAGCGTGCCATCATCGCCCAACTGTGCCGCTTTCACCGCAAATCTATGCCCTCCGCCCGACATGTGGCATTTCAGAATCTCCCGCCCGCCAACCAGCGCCTCGTCCTCCGCCTCGTTCCCATTCTCCGTCTCGCCGACGCACTCGACCGCAGCCACGACCAGAGAGTTGAAACGTTGGCCGTTGAATTGCAGTCCAATAAGGTTGTGATCGCATTGCGCTCGGACGCCGATACGAACTTGGAGTTATGGGCAGGCGAGCAGGCCGCGGAGGTGTTTCGACACGTATACGGACTTCCGCTGGTCCTTCAGCCCCTGCAATAGGCCCGCGACCGCCGGGGGTGTTCCTCCTCCCGACACTGGCCGATGGAATTCTTGTCGATGCTTCTTCGCTTCCTATCTTTATTTCTCATTCTCTCCGCCACCACCTCGGCCTGGGCGCAGTCGTCCGACGAAGGCGACAGCGACACCGAGGCGCTCATTGACCCCGCAAAGAAACCCCTCGTTCCTCCCGCCAAGGCCGAAAATGCCGTCGATTGGAAGGGCGTTCTCAACCAGTCTCTGTTCTTTTCCGGGATTCAGCACGGCTTCCGTCTCGCAACGGAACCCGGCACCCGCGCCGGTATGAAAGGCGCCTTCTGGCGCGGCTATGTCGATTCCGTCGGCAATATGCACGGCTGGGGCGACGGCGACGTCTTCTACGTCAACTACGTCGGCCACCCCATCCAGGGCGCCGTCTCCGGGTATATCTACCTCCAGAACGACCCGGAAGCCCGCCTCCTCCGCGCCGGCCGCGACCGCCGCTACTGGCGCAGCCGCTTAAAGGCCATGGGCTACTCTTTCGCCTACAGTTCCATGTTTGAACTCGGTCCCATCAGCGAAGCCAGCATCGGCAAGATTCAGTCCCGCCGTCCTCAGCAGGGCTTCGTCGACCACGTTGTCACCCCCATCATCGGCACGGGCTGGCTTATCGCCGAGGACTTTCTCGACGAAAAGATAGTCCTCCCCTTCGAACGTCGCTTCCAGAACAACTGGGCCCGCATGATGGTTCGCAGCTGGCTGAACCCCAGCCGCAGCTTTACCAACGCTCTCCGCTTCAAGTCCCCCTGGTATCGTGACAACCGCGGCGGCATCCTGCTCCACCACTACCGTCCCGTGCACGAAATGGCCCCGGAGGCCCCCCGCCAGTTCCCCAAGGCCGCCCCGTTTGAAATCACCGCGCTCCCCTATTGGACCCGTTTTGCCGGGACGCAGTGCGCCGGCGGCGGTGGCCAGGCGGCCTTCCGCCTTTCTCCATCCTGGCAGCTCGTCGGCCAAGTCAGCGGTTGCCAGATGCGCGACTTCGCCGCCAATAACACCGGTGATATGTTGACCTACGCCATCGGCCCCCGCTGGACCCCCGCCGCCGAACGCCGCGTCAGCCCCTTCGCCCAGTTCCTTGTCGGCGGCAAGAAACTCACCCGCTACGAAACCGATCCCATTCAAAAGGCGCTTCTCACCGCCGCCGCCAAACGCACCGGCCAGCCCCCGCCCC
>CAZWDD010000076.1:8681-20345 GCA_964632345.1 uncultured Solibacteraceae bacterium
GCGGTTGTCGTGCTGGGGGTGGGTGTGTTGGGTGGTGCTGGCTTGGTGTTCCGGATCAACCCTGTTTTCGCGCTCCGCCTCGCCTGCGTCGATTTCGCCCGCTCCTGGGCGGGCACCCCCGGTGGCGGCCTCGTTGACCGCAGTTACAACCGCGGCCTGCAACTCTCCGGCGGCTTGATTTTGCGCATGGGAACTTGGTAATTTAAGGGTGTAGATCCACCCGTGCTGGGAGATCGTCTAACGGTAGGACCGCAGACTCTGACTCTGCTTATCGGGGTTCGAATCCCTGTCTCCCAGCCATCTCAAAGCCCTGCATCATAGATTGCCAGGGTCTCTGCGCCCTTGGCTCGCTCTTCTCCCGGCAAGCCAACAGTGGCTGTTACCGCAGGTTGCCGCCTACGCCGCCAGGCTCTCCACCGGCAGCACCGCGTACTCTTCGTCGCTGGTCTTGGTTGAATAACCGTAGCCCAGTCCCTCGATGCCATTTCCGTCGGGCAGATCTATTCGGTCCCCTGTTTACCTCCGCTACCTTCATCGCCTTCGGCCTACGAGGAAAGGCCGGCGTAGCGGCCGGCTGGCTCACCGCAAAATAAATCTCCTCTCTTTGAGCACTCCCGCCTCCGCTCTGCGCCATGCCTTGTGGAGAACAATATGGGACTTTTGGAACGCCAACTGATCCGCGACCTCAGCGAAAAAACGCTCCCCGAACGGGAAATGGAAATCACCGAAATCTGCGGCGCCGCCGCCCGCTATGTCGTCGATTGGGACAGCCTCGCCAACGACGCCGAAGCGCTCCGCTTCCTCGACAACCTCTCCTGCCACCGCCTCAACATGGCCCTGCGCACCGTTGCCATGGACCCCATGGGCAAGGACGCGCTCCGCGACGGCCTGAAAACCATCCGGCTGCGCAACGTCCCGTCGAAGGACGACATGAAGATCGACTTCCGCGACGGCGTGCTGGAAATGCACTGCGCCTATGCCCTGCGCACCGATGGTATGTTCAACGACCGCGAAATCTACAACACTCTCATGAAGGGACTCTAAACCATGGATCGCAGACAACTCATCCCCGCCCTCGCCACCCTCGCCGGCGCCGCCTCTCTCGCCCACGCCCAGGGCAGCCAGGGCAACGCCATGTGGGACCTGCTCGCCCTCAGCGCCAAGGAGAAAAAGGGCGTCAACCTCTATGTCAACGGCCAGCAGATCGGCTGCCTCGTCACCAACCTCGGCCTCGAATTCGTCGAGGGCCGCAGCCAATCCCAGTCCCGCATCGTCGTCCGCCTCACCGCCATCGACGCCGTCACAATGGCGTAGCTTTCGCTTGACATTAGGCGAACAAACGGCGAACATCAAATGCATGCCGCTTGTCGGAATCGCAAAAATGGCCGCCGAAAGCGCGCCCTTGGAGCAGAAGAAGCGGGTTGCATACCTCGAAATTCCGGCCCGAAGCTACCTGGGCGCCTGCTCGGGGTCACGGAAGATATTTGACTGGACCGTGAACCCTTACCGCGGCTGCGAATATGGCTGCCGCTACTGTTATGCCCGCTATACCCATGAGTTCATGGAGCTGACGGCCGCGGATTTCGAGACGCGAATCTTCGCCAAACAGTGGGACGCGCGGCAGTTCCGGCGCGAGATCCGGAAAGTGACGCCCGGGCAGTTGCTGGCCTTCGGCACGGCCACGGACTGCTACCAACCCGCCGAGCGCCGCTATCTGCGGATGCGGCGCATGCTCGCCGCGCTGCTCGATGTCGTTGAAGGCGTCACCATCGCCATCACTACCAAGAGCGATCTCGTCGCCCGCGATACCGACCTCCTCGCCCCACTCGCGCGGCGCAACGACGTCCGCGTCAACCTGACCATCACCACCGTCGATGAAACACTGGCGCGCAAGCTGGAGCCCTACGCCCCGCGGCCGGAACTGCGCCTGGCCGCCATGCGCGAGCTCGCCGCCGCCGGCGTCGCGGTTGGCGTGGGCGCCTCCCCGGTGCTTCCTCGCATCAACGACTCCGAAGAGAGTTTGGACGCTGTCGCCGCCGCCGCCAGCCACGCCGGCGCCCGAACCCTATGGGCGCAGCCGCTGTTCCTCAAGGAATGTGCGAAGCAGGTATTCCTCCCCTGGCTGGCTGCGGAGTTCCCGGCGCTCCTCAGCCGCTACCGCGCCTGGTACGGAAGGGAGGCGTACCTATCGAGTGCCTACACGGGGGTGCTGCGGGAGCGGGTGGCGCGGGTCCGGGCCCGGCACGGCCTCGCGGAAAGAACCGGCGAGTACCGGCCGCCGGACTGGATCGGCTCCGCACAAATGCGCCTCTTTGCCTGAAAGGGTTTACTTGCCGGCGGAAAGTACTTGGCACACAATGTAGGCATGTCCTCGCCGCGCCCGGTCGCGATCAATGAACATGCGCTGGAGCAGCTGAAATACATCCGCGAGACCATGGCGCGCACCGGGTCGTTCACTGCCGTCCCGGGCTGGGGCGGCGTCGCCATGGGCGTTTCGGCCTTGGTCGCCGCCCTCGTCGCCGCCCGCCAGTCCGATCCCCGCATGTGGGGCATCGTCTGGATGGGCGAGGTCCTCCTGGCCCTCGCCATCGGCAGCGCCTTCATCCACCGGAAGTTGACCAGCGGCGAACGCGAGATCTTCGGCCGCCCCGGCCGCCAGTTTTTCCTGAGCTTCAGCCCGCCCGTCTTCGCCGGCGGCGTGCTCACCTGGGGGCTCTATCATCACGGCGATTGGGCCATCATGCCCGGCCTGTGGCTCCTGCTCTATGGCGCCGGCGTCGTCACCGCCGGGGCCTTTTCCGTTCGCGTCGTACCCATCATGGGCGTCTGTTTCATGGGCCTTGGCGCCGCCGCCCTTCTCTCCCCTGCCGCCTGGGGAAACTGGTATCTGGCGTTCGGCTTCGGCGTGGTGCACATTGTCTTCGGACTGATCATTGCAAGGAGGTACGGTGGCTAAATCGACGGCTTCAAAAATCACTACGCTGGCGCCCAAGGCCGGGCCCGTCGCGATGAGAGAGTCTCAGGCGCTCGAAGGCCTCATTCATGAAAAGGTCCGCCTCGGCATCGTCAGCGCGCTCGCGGCCAGCGGTCCCCTCAGCTTCAACGAACTCAAGGAACTGCTCCAGGCCACCGACGGCAACATCAGCGTTCATGCCCGCAAACTCGAAGACGCGGGCTACGTCCGCTGCACCAAGAGCTTCGAGGGCCGCTTTCCGAAAACCGAGTACGAACTCACGCCGCAGGGCCGCGCCGCCTTTGAAAAGTATCTCGATCACCTCGAGGCCATCGTCGGCGCCATGCGCCAGCGCTAGCGCCTCGGCCCGGTTTGGTAACGTTGTGTCTGATGACACGACGGAAAGTGATCTCCACCGCCGCGGCCGGAGTGGCCGCCCAAACCACCGCCCAGACGGCCCCGGCCCGCCACTATATCGTGATGCGCAAGCTCTACCTGCGCAACAGCGCCGATAACCAGGTCGCCAAACTCACTGAGTTCCTCGAAAAAGCCGCGCTCCCCGCCGTGCAGCGCGCCGGCGCCGCCGCCGTCGGCTTCTTCGCCTCCCAACTGGCCCCGGACGCTCCATTCTTCCTCGTGCTGACCAGCTTCCCCACTCTCGCCGCCTATGAAGCGGCCCAGGCGAAGATGGCCGCCGACGCCGTCTACCAGAAGGCGCTCAAGGCCTATAACACCAGCGCCGGCCGCCAGTTCGAACGCTATGAAACCTCTCTGCTCCGCGGCTTCGCCGGCTTCCCGGAACTCAAGGGCTCCGGCAAACAGGGCCGCCTGTTCGAACTGCGGACCTATGAGAGCGACGACGCCTCCTCCCTGGCCGAAAAGATCCGCATGTTCAACGAAGGCGAAATCGCCGTCTTCCAGAAGACCGGCCTCGATCCCGTCTTCTTCGGCGAAACGGTTTTCGGGCAGAAGCAGCCCAACCTCACCTACATGCTCGGCTACGATGACTGGAACGCCCGCGACGCCAACTGGAAGAAGTTCCTCGCCCATCCGGAATGGATCAAGCTGCGCGCCACCCCCGGTTGGAGCGACGCGGAGATCGTCTCCAACATCTCCAGCATGTTCCTCCGCGCCCTGCCGTTCTCCCCCATCCGGTGAGCGTTGCCATATAATCACGAAGTTCGGGAAAAATATGAAGAAACAAGCTCTTTTACTGACCGGCGTCCTGGCGGGCGCAGCGCTGCTGTGGGCAGCCACCGGGCCGCGGGTCCCCACCAAGGTGAGCGAGGTGGCCGAACCCGGCGGCGTTCTGCCGGGTAACCCCAAGATCGCGCTGGTGAAGGTGGCCGACGGGTTCCTCGATCCAACCAACGTCGCCAACGCCAACGACGGCTCCGGCCGCATCTTTGTCACCGAGCGTGTTGGCCGCATCCGCGTCGTCCGCAAGGACGGCACCGTGCAGAAGGAGCCCTTCCTCGACCTCACCAACATCAACCCGCTCGGCACCGACGTCCAGACCGGCTTCGTCGAACAGGGCCTGTACTCGGTGGCCTTCCACCCGAAATTCAAGGAAAACGGCTACTTCTTCGTCCACTACGCCTCGCTCCCCTTCAACGGCGATGGCCTCATCGTCCGCTTCCAGGTTGATAAGAACAACCCCAACTTCCTGACCCCGGAACGCACCAAACAGACCTCGAAGGTCATCATGCGTATCCCGCAGCCCTACTACAACCACAACGGCGGCCAGATCGAATTCGGCCCCGATGGCTACCTCTATATCGCCTCCGGCGACGGCGGCTGGGAGGGCGATCCCTACGAAGCCGGCCAGGACCTCAGCACGCCCCTCGGCAAGATGCTCCGCATCGACGTCAATGTGGAGGACGATCGAGTGCCCTACAAGGTGCCCCCCTCGAACCCCTTCGCCTACGCCGCCAAGGAGCAGTTGATGTCCCTGTTCGGCATCAGCGAAGAGGATTTCGCGAAGATCAAGACCCGCGCCATGCCGGAAATCTGGTCCTTCGGCCTCCGCAATCCCTATGAGTTCTCCTTTGACCTCAAGACCGGCGACATGTACATCGCCGACGTCGGCCAGAACCACTGGGAGGAGATCGACTTCCAGCCGGCCAGCTCCAAGGGCGGCGAAAACTACGGCTGGCCCCGCAACATGGGCACCAAGTGCTTCCCCATGACCGGGCCCGACGACAAGTGCGGCATCATCGGCACCCTCCCCGCCGCCCAGTATCCGCACGAAATTCCGTACCCCGGCGCGCAGCCCCTCAAGGACGGCCACGGCTGCTCCATCGAAGGCCTGGGCGTGGCCAATTATGGCGGTATGAAGGGCGTGTACCTGGTTGGCGACTGGTGCTCCGGCCGCGTCTTCGGCATGGGCTGGAACGGCGACAAGTGGATCCTCCAGGAACTCGCGCACACCAGCCTGCAGTTCACCGCCGGCGGTTATGACGAAAACGGCTACGTTATGGCCGTCAACTGCAACTGCTTCTACACCTCCGACAAGGGCGCCACCGGCAACCCGCCGGGCGCGCTATGGCGCGTTGTCCCGGCCAACGAAGTGCCGGCCGGCGCTGAAACCGCCCGTACCGCCTCCGCTCCCGTCGAGACCTCCTCCACCGGCCCCTTCCAACTCCGCCATCCCATGGACAACCAGCCGCTGCAGTTCAACCTGATGGCGAACGACCGCGTCACCCCCGCGGTCGAACAGTTCCGGAAAAATGGCGCAAACCCCTACAACGGCCAGTCCGGAGCCATTGCCGACGGCAAGAAGGTTTACCAGCAATGGTGCGCCAGTTGCCATCTCGCTGACGCCTCCGGCCGCATGGGCTCGAACCTGATCGATGCCCAGGTCACCTATCCGCGCGTCAAGTCGGACGCCGGCTTCTTCGAAGTCGTCTACGCCGGCGCCACTGGGGCCATGCAGGCCTTTGGCAACCGCGTCAAGCAGGATGACATTCTGAAGATCATCGCCTACGTCAACAGTTTGAAGAAGTAGAAGGAGTTTTACCCCGGTAAAAAGGCCCGCCGCAAAGCGGGCCTTTTTCCGTTTCCCGGTCCGCTATGGTCTCCTGTAGAGGTGACCACTTTGCGTTTCCTACCCCTGCTTCTCCTCACCGGCCTTACCCTGGCCGCCCAACCGCTCAAAAGCGGCATTGATACCGCCGCAATCGACAAGACCTGCAAACCCTGCGACGACTTCTGGCGCTACGTCAACGGCGCCTGGCTCGACAAGAACCCCATTCCGGCCTCCAAACCCAGTTGGGGCACCATGTCCGGCATGACCGAAGGCAACCGCGAACGCCTGAAAGTCATCCTGGAATCCGCTGCCGCCGCTCGCGCCAGGACAGGCTCCAATGAACAGAAGATTGGCGACTTCTACTCCGCCTGCATGGACACCGCCCGGCGCGAGGCACTCGCCTTCAAGCCCATCGCCCGCGAACTGGATCTCGTCCGCAATGTCGCCACCCGTGATGACTTAAAGGCGTTGCTCATCGAATTCCTCCGCACCGGCGTCCCCGTCCCGTTCGGGATCGGCGCCTCTCCGGACCTGAAGAACGCAAACGATGTCGTCGCCTATATCAGCGTCAACGCCATCTCCCTCCCGGACCGCGATTTCTATTTCCGCGACGATCCCCGCTCTGTCAAAATCCGCGAAGAGTTTGTCAGCCACGTCGACCGTACCCTGGGGCTCGCCGGCATCGAGCCCCAGGGCGCCGGACGCACTATTCTCGACTTCGAAACCCGCAACGCCCAGGTCATGATGACCCTTGTCCAACGCCGCGATCCCTATGCCCGCTACAACAAAATGGATCTCGCCGGACTCAACGCACTCTCCCCGGGCTTCGATTGGAAACTCGTCCTTCGGACGCTCTCCGTGCCGGAATCCACCACCCTGATCGTCGGCGAACCCGCGTCGGTCAAGTTCTTCCACCAGCAGTTGGAAAGCGTCCCGGTTGATACCTGGAAGCTGTGGCTGCAGTGGCGCGTATTGAAGGGCGCCGGACCGCTCCTGCACAGCGTCCTAGAAACCGAGGACTTCCGCTTCGACGGTGCCGTCCTCAACGGCGTCCGCGAACAGCTGCCGCGCTGGCAGCGCTGCACCGCCGCCGTCGATCAGGCGCTCGGCGAAGCCCTTGGCGAGCTCTACGTAAAGAAGCACTTTCCGCCCGCCGCCAAGAAACGGATGAACGAGCTCGTCGAGAACCTCCGCGCCACCCTCCGCGAAGAGCTCGAGGCTGCCGCCTGGATGGACGACGAGACCCGCAAGAACGCCATCACTAAGCTCAACGCCTTTCAGGCTAAGATCGGCTACCCGGACAAGTGGCGCGACTACTCCAACGTTATTGTCCGCCGCGACAACCTCCTCGAAAGCACTCGCTCGGCCAGCCTCGCCGCCCGCGCCCGCAACCTCGCGAAGATCGGCCAGCCGGTCGACCGCAACGAGTGGGGTATGACCCCGCCCACCGTCAACGCCTATTACAGCCCCCTCAAGAACGAAATCGCCTTCCCCGCCGGTATTCTGCAGCCGCCGATGTTCGACATGGAAGCCGACGACGCGGCGAACTACGGCGCCATCGGCAGCGTCATCGGCCACGAGATGGGCCACGGCTTCGACGACCAGGGTTCGAAGTTCGACTTCTCCGGCAACCTCAAAAACTGGTGGAAGCCCGAGGATCGCAAGAAGTTCGAGACCCGCGCCCAGTGCGTCATTGACCAGTTCAACACCATGGATGTCGGCGAAAATCTCCGCCACAACGGACGCCTCGTCGTCGGAGAAGCCCTCGGCGACCTCGGCGGCGTCACCATCGCCTTCAAGGCCTACAAGCGATCCCTGCGCGGCAAGCCTGCCCCCCCGGTTCTCGACGGCTTCACCCCCGATCAACGCTTCTTCCTCGCCTTCGCACGCGTCTGGGGCACCCAGCACCGCCCCGAAGCCATGCGCATGCGCCTGCAGACGGATCCCCATCCGCTCGCCAAGTTCCGCGCCAACGGAACCCTCATGAACCTCCCCGAGTTCCACAATGCCTTCGCCTGCAAGGCCGGCGACGCCATGGTGCGTCCCCCCGCCCAGCAATGTAAGTTGTGGTAACCCCGCTTGCGTAGCCCCTCTTGTTTGTGATCTAAGAACTGATGCGCCGCGCCAGGATAGCGCGGCAGACTTCAGATTCGAGGGGCTCCATGAAACAGCTAATCGCTTTGCTGTGTCTCTCCGCGACGATTGTGTCCGCGCAGATCGGCACATCGACCATCACCGGCCGGGTGCTGGATCCATCGGGAGCAGCGGTTCCCGATGTAAATGTAACCATCGTTCAGACGGGCACCAACTTCACCTCCACCACAGTTACCAATGCCGACGGCATCTACCGTGTGCTCTCCCTGCAGCCCGGCATGTACCGCATCACGTTCGAGGCCTCCGGCTTCAACCGCGCCGTCCGCGAAAACGTAGAGCTCCGCACCGGTGACGTGCTCGCGGTGGACGCCTCTCTGCGCGTCGGCAACGTCTCGGAGTCCATCGAGGTATCCGGCTCCGCGGCGCTGCTCGAAACGGAAACTTCGGCGACTGGTTCCCTGGTCGCCGGGAGCGTCCTCTACGACATGCCCCTCTATCAGCGTTATGTGAATTCGACGCTCAACATCGTCCCCGGCTTGACCACCGGCGGCTTCGCCTACGGCGGCGGCCTCGGCAACTACAACATCGCCGGCCAGCGCGCCTCCACCACCGGCTTCTTTGAGGATGGCGTCAACGGCAACGACCAGATGGGCGGCACGAACGCCGTCAAGTCCCTGCAGAACTCCATAGCCGAAGTGAAGGTCATCACCACCGTCCCCCCAGCCGAGTACGGCCACACCGCCGGCGGCGTCATCAGCGTCGTCAAGAAGTCCGGAACCAATGAACTCCACGGCATGGGCTCCTGGTACGGCCGCACCCGGCGCATGCAGCACAGGCTCTACTTTGACCGCCTTCGCGACAGCCAGCCCCGCCCCGGCCGCCCCAACGGCTTCCCGGCCTTCTTCATGATGCCCGACGCCAGCCTCTCCGGTCCCGTCGTCATTCCCAAACTATACGACGGCCGCAACAAGACGTTCTTCTTCTTCGGCTACCAGCGCCTCCACGAAAAGAAAGTCGCCCAGGTCCAGTCCGCCGCGCCCACTCTCGCCATGAAACAGGGCGACTTCAACTTCCCGGGCGTCGCCAACCCCAACCCTATCTTCGACCCCTCCAGCACACGCCTCGTCAACGGCGTCTGGGCTCGCGACCCCTTCCCCGGTAACCGCATCCCCGTCGCCCGCTTCGACCCCGTCGCCCGCAAAGTCCTCGACCTCGACCCCTGGGTCACTCCCAACCAACCCGGCACCTTTAACGCCCTCGGCCCCGTCGGCAACCTGCTCGCCGACGAGTTCGCCCGCGTCTTCTTCGACGACTACAATCTCCGCCTCGACCACCAGTTCAGCACGGCGTTTAAAATCTACGGCTCCTACACGGAGAACCGCCAGTCCGGCTTCCAAAGGCCGATCAACATCCGCGAGGACCGCGCGGCATTCGACCATCAGCAGGGTAACTGGGCCCCGTTCAAACAGGCCAACTACTCGCTCGGCAAGACGTGGATGATCTCCCCGACCATGGTCAACGACGCCCGCGTCGGCTATTTCCGCCGGGAAAATATCACCGATGTCCCCAGCTTCGGCGGTAACTGGCCGCAGCAACTCGGCATCCCCAACATGGACCAGGCCCTCATGCCGGCCTTCGGTTCCGGCAATCGCGACACCCCGGGTTCGCTCTACGGAATGACCGGCGCCACACCCAGCCGCCTGCTCAACGAAACCGTCTCCTTCCGCAACGACACCACGCTGGTCAAGAGCACCCACGCGCTCAAGTTCGGCTATGAAATTCTGCGTTTCCGCCTGAACTCGGCCAACTTTGCTCGTCCGGCCGTGCTGTCCTTCGATGGCGTCACGTCCGGCGTCCTCGGGACCGGCGCCCTCCAACCCAACACCGGGAACTACTTCGCCGGGTTCCTCACCGGCCAGGTGTCGAGTGCGCTGTTCACCTCCGAACTCACCAGTTGGCTTCCCCGCTCTTCCATCCACAGCTTTTACATTCAGGATGACTGGAAGCTGACGCCGCGGATCACCCTCAACATCGGCCTGCGCTATTCCAATGAGTCTCCCTTCAACACCAAGTACGGCGGCATGTCGAACTTCAACCCTGCCGGCCAGGACGACATCACCGGCCGCACCGGCGGCATGATCTTCCCTGGCTCTGGCCTCAGCCGGCGCGACAACAACAACTTCAATCCCCGCTTCGGTATGGCCTGGCAGTTCCGCGAACGCTGGGTCTTCCGCGGCGGCTTCGGCATGTACACCATCGACACCAAGTTCCCCGGCCAGCGCATTCAGTTCAACGAGTGGATCGCGCAGACCAACCAGGAGTCCGCTCCAGGCAATCCCACGCCGGTGTGGGCGCTCAGCCGCGGACCGGACCCCGTTCAATTCAACCTCCGGGGCAACGGCACTTCCCCGTTCCGCGGCCAGAACTTCAGCGCGCGCAATGTCGACTACTGGGACCCCAATCTCCGTAATGCCTACTCGATGAACTGGAACGCCACCATTCAGCGTGAGCTCTCGCGCAACTACCTGCTCGAGGTCAGCTACCAGGGCTCGGCCGGCATCGGCCTCATCGAAAACTGGAACGTTAACACCTTCCCGGTTGACTTTGCCCGAGACAACCTGACCCTGCGCGGGCAGGTCTTCGCGGCCGCCCAGAACTTCCGCCCGTTTCCGCACTTCGGCAACGTCATGATGCGCTCCAACTTCGGCCACTCCACCTTCCATTCTGGCACCGCCAAGCTGGAGCGCCGCTTCGCCGATGGCATGTTCTTCAGCACGTTCTATACCTTCTCCAAGGCCATCAACAGCCAGGACACCGACAACGCCGGCTCCGGCGTCGCCCCCATTCAGAACCGGTCGCTTGAAAAGGGCCGCGCCGGTTACGATCGCAACCACCGCTGGATTTCCACCATCAATTGGGAACTGCCCTTCGGTAAGGGCAAGAAGTTCGCCGTCGGCAACCGCGCTGTCAATTGGATGATGAGCGGACTCGAGGTCTCCTGGATTCAGACCTTTGAATCCGGCAATCCACTCAACTTTACCTTCGCCAACTCGCCGTATCAGTACTATCCAGGCTTTGCCGGAAACCGCCGGCCGGACGTCGTCAGCACCCCCGTCATCCGCGACGGTTGGCGAGACATCGGCGGCGACCGGTTCAACGTCCAGAACACGAATGCTGTGCTGGACATGAACCACTTCGCCTTGCCCGGCGGCTGTCCGCAGACGCTGCCCGCGGCCGGCACTCAAGCCCGCACGGACCTCATCAACCAGTGCAGCTTCCTGGTCGGCAACGCCGGGCGGAATATCATGACCGGATTGCCGCTGGTGTGGTCCCAGGTGTCGGCGCAGAAGAACTTCCAGATCCGCGAGAAGGTACGCGCGCAGATCCGCTGGGACTTCCAGAACGCGCTGAAAACGTATAACTTCAACCCGCCCACGACAGCCGTGGATTTCCAGAATCCGCGGACGTTCGGAAAGGTGTCGTCCGATCCGCGGACGGCTTCGCTCGGCGGGCAGCCTCTGATGAACCTCACCGTACTCCTTCAGTTCTAGGAGGCGCCACAGCAAACCAGCAGGCGCCGGGCTGCCAT
>CAZWDD010000077.1:0-219 GCA_964632345.1 uncultured Solibacteraceae bacterium
ATGTATTGGGCGGAATGGTTGCGGCGGACCTGATCCTCGGCGCGGCCGTTGGTGGGGCGGAGATAGAAGGCGTCGTAAGTACTTCCATCCGGCTGGACGCGAAAGGCGATACCGACGAAGCCGCGAGCGGCCTGGACGGCGCCCGCGTCGGGGGCGCCCGCGACTTCGGCTTCGAAGCAGCCCGTGGAGAAGTCCGCGCCTTCGCTGATGGCGAGCATT
>CAZWDD010000077.1:229-19956 GCA_964632345.1 uncultured Solibacteraceae bacterium
TCAGGCGCACGGCGGGTTTGCCATTGTGGCTGACGGCGGCGGCTTTCACGTTGACGAGGCGGAGGCCGTCGACGGACTCGAGCGGGTAATGGCTGGTCTGGGCTTCCATGATGGATGGCGGCAGGAGCAAAAGGAAAAGTGCGATGGACATGGGCGGGATATTCATAGGAGGCTCGCTCTTGGCGATTGGGGTTCGACGCTATTGTCGCCGAGTTGCCCGGCCCTCCGTCAAAGTGGCATAGAATTCGTGCTGGGAGAACGGAGTGAGCTGGCCAGGTTTTGATCAGTGGCGGATTGGCATTGCGGTGATGCTGGCGGCGGCCGCGATGGAGGCGCAGCCGGCGCGGCTCGACAGCCAATTCACGGCGACGGTCCGGCCGTTTTTGGAGACGTACTGCCTCAGCTGCCACGGACCGCGGCAGCCGGCGGCACAACTCGACCTGAGCGTGTTTCAGTCGCGGGCGGGCCTTGTAGAAGATGGGCGGCGGTGGAGCCAGATTCTGGAGCGGATGGAGGCTGGGGAGATGCCTCCAAAGGGTGCGCGGCAACCGGCGGCGGAGGCGCGGCATTCGGTCGTTGCGTGGTTCCACGCGGTGCGGGAGCAGGAGCGGCGGCGGAATGCGGGGGACCCGGGCGTGGTGCTGGCGCGGCGGTTGAGCAACGCGGAATATAACAACACGATCCGCGACTTGACGGGCGCCGACATTCGCCCGGCGCGGGAGTTTCCCGTGGACCCGGCGAACACGGCGGGTTTTGATAACTCCGGCGAGACGCTGACGATGTCCCCGACGCTGCTGAAGAAATATCTGGGCGCGGCGCGGGAAGTGGCCAGCCACATGTACTTGAAGGAGCGCGGCTTTGGATTTGCGCCGCATCCGATGCTGGCCGAGACGGACCGGGACAAGTTTGCGGTGCATCAGATCATCGACTTCTACCATGCGCAGAATATCGACCTGGCCGACTATTTCGAGACGGCGTGGCGGTACCGGCATCGGGCGGCACTGGGGCAGCCGCAGGCGACGCTGGGCAGCCTGGCGCGGCGGCATCGCGTGAGCGCCAAGTATCTGGCGACGGTGTGGCAGGCACTGCAGACGCCGGAGGAGGCCGGTCCGCTGCGGCAGCTACAGGCGATGTGGCGAGCGCTGCCGGCGCCGCGAAGGGGGCAGGCGAACGCGGCGCGGGCGGGATGCGAAGAGATGCGCGCCTATGTTTCCCGCGTACGGAAGAAGGTGGAACCGCGATTTATCAACATCACGGCGGGGCCGATCGGGGCCGCGTGGCAGCCGCTGCTGATCTGGAAGAACACGCAGTACGCGACGCACCGGCGGAAGTTTGATGCGCGGCAGCTGCAGGTGGAGGGCGAGCCGCGGTTCGATCAGGACGACGTTGTGGAGCCTGAGTGGGAGAACCCTTTCGGGCCGGGGAAGACGCTGCTGGTAAAGAATGCGGCGGGGGATCCGGACCTGCGGGTACCGGCTGGGCAGCGGGCGCGGTATGAGGCGGCGTGGGGCCGGTTCTGCAGCGTTTTCCCCGACATGTTTTATCGCGAGTCGCGCGGACGGAACTACTTTGTGACAGGCAAGGACGAGGGGCGGTATCTGAGCGCGGGGTTCCACAACGTGATGGGCTATTTCCGCGACGACCAGCCGCTGTATGAGCTGCTGCTGGATCAGGCGCAGCAGGCGACGCTGGACCGGATGTGGCGGGAGATGGACTTTGTGGCGTCGATCAACATCCGGACGTACGTGGAGTTCGCCAAGCTGGGCACACGCGGGACGCGGGACGATTTCAAGGACGGCGAACCAGAGGTGCGCGAGATTGAGGTGGAGCAGATCATCGCCGAGCCGAAGATGCGCAAGCTGGAAGGCGAGTATCTGGAGATGGCCAGGGAGGGGAGCGATGTGGCCAAACAGGCGATCCGCGACTTTTTCCATGGGGCCAATAGCGGCATCCGGTGGGTGCAGCGGGCGCGCCGCGAAGCCGAGGCGAGCCATCTGGAGGCGCTGACCGAATTTGCCGCCCGGGCCTACCGGAGGCCGCTTGCGGCAGCGGACCGGGAGGACGTCTTGTCGTTCTACCGGGAGGCGCGGGAGCGGCTGGGGCTCGATCATGAATCGGCGATCCGGGAAACGATTGTGATGATCCTGACGTCGCCGAAGTTCTCATATCGAGCGGACCGGGTGGAAGGCAGCGGAGGGGTACAGACGCTATCGGACTTCGACCTGGCGAGCCGGCTGAGCTATTTCCTGTGGTCGAGCATGCCGGACAGCGCGTTGCTGCAACGGGCAGCGGCGGGAGAGTTGCGGCGGCCGGAGGTGCTGCGGGCGGAGGCGCGCCGGATGCTGCGGGACGCGCGTTCCCGTGCGTTGGCGGTGGAGTTCGGCGGCAACTGGCTGGACATCCGCGACTTCGAACAGATCGGAACCGTGGACCGGGACCGGTTCCCCACGTTCACCGATGAACTACGGGCGGCGATGTTTGAGGAGCCGATCCGGTTTGTGCTCGACGTATTCCGCAACAATCGATCCATTCTCGATTTTCTCTATGCGCGCCACACGTTCGTGAATGCGGCGCTGGCGCGGCACTATGGGATGACGCTGCCGACGGGAGATGGCGAGTGGGTCCGCGTGACGGATGCGGACCGTTACGGCCGCGGGGGCCTGCTGCCGATGGCGGCGTTCCTGACAAAGAACGCGCCGGGATTGCGGACGAGTCCGGTGAAGCGCGGCTACTGGGTGGCGCGGCGCATCTTGGGGGAGGAGATTCCGCCGCCGCCGGCGGCGGTGCCGGAGTTGCCGGCGGACGAGGCGAAGATGGACCTGCCGGTGCGGCAGATGCTGGAGCGGCATCGCAACAACCCCAGCTGTGCGTCGTGCCATGCGCGATTCGATTCGTTCGGGGTGGCCTATGAGGGCTTCGACCCGGTGGGCCGGCAGCGGACGGAGGACCTGGCGGGGCGTCCGGTGGATGCCCGGGCGACGTTCCCCGGCGGCGCCACTGCGGAGGGATTGGCGGGGATGCGGCAGTACATCCGCGCCCACCGGGAACGCGACTTTGTGCGCGGATTCGCGGGGAAACTGCTGGCGTATGCGCTGGGGAGGAGCCTGGCGCTTTCCGATGACGTGCTGGTGGATGCGATTGCGGGCGACCTTGCCCGGAGCGGCTACCGGTTCGAGGTGGTGGTTGATAGGATCGTAACGAGCCGTCAGTTTCTCAACAAGAGGTGATGGATGAAGAACAGGCAGATGGCGCGACGAACGTTTCTGCGTGGTGCGGGAGTCACCATGGGCCTGCCGTGGCTGGAGTCGCTGCATGCGGCGGCGCCGCCTCCGCAGCGGTTCGCGGTGTTATTCATGGGCACGGGGATCAGCCCTGGGCGGTGGTGGGCGAGGGGCGCCGGGGCGTCGATGGAGTTGAGCGAGTCCCTGGCACCGCTGGAGCCGATCAAGGGGAAGGTCAACGTCATCGACGGGCTGTTCCATAAGAATGCGACGGGGCAGGGGATTCATCCGGCGATGACGGGCAATCTGCTTTCCGGGGTGCCGATTCGCAAGGGGTCGATCATTCAGGGCGGCATTACGATCGACCAGTTACTGGCGAACCGCATCGGGCAGGAGACGGTGCAGCCGAGCATGGTGTTGGCCTGTGAACGGGCGATGACGGGATTCCACGAGACGAACTTTTCGAACGCTTATAGTTCGCACATTTCGTGGCAAAGCGCCGAGTCGCCGGTGCCCAACGAGATGTACCCGTCGCTGGCGTTCGACAGTCTGTTCGAGAACGGCGGGCAGTTGCGCAACACGAGCGTTCTGGACCGGGTGAAGGACCACGCGGCGGCGATGCGCGGGAAGATCAGCGCGACGGACAAGATCAAGCTCGACGAGTATCTTTCGAGCGTGCGGGAGGTGGAGCGGGGAATTGAGCGGATGCGCACGGAGAAGGACAAAGCTGAAACGCGCGCGAGCAATGCGGGCCGGCCGCTGGCGGCGATGAAGCGTCCCGAGGACGGACTGCCTGAGGATATCCGCGACCATATCCGGTTGATGTGCGACATCATTGCGCTCGGGTTCCAGACGGACAAGACGCGAGTGGCGTCGCTGCTGCTGGCACGGGATCTTTCGGCGCTCTATTATCCGTTCCTGGGGGTCAGCAAGCAGCACCACGGCGCGTCGCATTATGACACCGAGGAAGACTATCAGAAGATTGTCCGTTTCCATGTGACGCAGTTGCTGTACCTGACGCAGCGTTTGGACGCGATGCAGGAGGGCGAGCGGTCGGTGCTGGACAACTCGTGCGTGCTGTTCCTGTCGAATATGTGGTCCGGGACGAAGCACGACAACAAGAAGGTGCCGGTGGTTACGGTCGGCGGGCTTGGCGGGCGATTGCAGACGGGCCGGGCGCTGGATTACTCCGGGGCGGGCGACGAGAAGCGTAAGTTGTGCAGCCTATACCTGGGCATCATGGATCGCATGGAGGTAGTGCTGGCGCAGTTCGGCGATGCGAGGGAGCGGCTGGCGGGGCTGTGAGGGAGGAGTGGCCTCAGGCCTCCGAGGCGTTGGTCCTGGTGAAGGGTTCGTAGAGGAATTCCAGGAACTTCCGCTGCTTCCGCGGGACTTCGATGCGGTCGTTCAGCAGGAGTTGGGCGAGCTTGGCGTAGCTTTTCCCGAGCGGTGTGGAGGGAGCGACATACGCGCCCTTTTCGGCGGACGCGGTGGCGAGTGCGTAGCTGTTGGGGATGGTCAACTCGACGGGCAGCCCGGCAAGATCGGCGACCCGCTCCTTGTTCATGACGTGGGCGGAGTCGTAGCGGTTCAGCAGGATGCGCAGTTCCTTGCCGAGTCCGAGACGCTTCATGCGGTCGGACTTTCGGATGGCGATATGGATGGAAGCGAGCTCCTGGGTGCAGACGAGATAGACGCGCCTGGCCTCGACGAGGACCTCCACGGAGTTGGAATCGAGCGGGCCGGGCAGGTCGATGCAGGTGAGGTCATAAGCGCGGCGGAAGAACTGGAGGGAGTCCCGGACGCGTCCCGATTCGGCGGAAGGGGAGCCGTCGGCGTCGGAAGGGAGGATATCGAGGGCATCCCGCTGGGAGACAATGCGTGTCCACAGGTCGCTATCCATCTGATGGCTATTGGCGAGCGCCTCCTGCAGGAAGTGTTCCGGGTGAAGGCCGTTCAGGAACGCCTGCACGGGAGCATCGTGGTCGAAGTCGACCAACAGGACTCGCTTAGCGGCGGACTGGGAGGCGGAAAAAGCGGTATGAGCGGCGATGGTGGAGGCGCCACTGCCGGGCTTGCTGGGAAGGAAGGCGACGATGTCGCCGGCGGCCCGGTCACGGACGGGGCGGTGGCGGAGTTTGTCGACGGCGTTGGCGAGGGTTTCCCGGAGGAGGTTGACGGATGCATCGGCGGGGATATAGTCCCGGATCCCGGCGCGCATGAGCGAAGCAAGGACCTTCACGTCCTCCTGGCAGAGGGCAATGACCTCGACAGGCGTGCCATGGGTGCGGACCAGATCGATGATCTGAATGGCGCGGGAAAGGTCTGAGCAATCGAGGAGGAGGAGGTCGACGGTGTTCAGGCGCAGAATGCGCGCGAGGGTGTCGTCAGATGGGTAGCTGGTATGGAGGTCGATGGCGCCGAGAAATGGGGAGTTGTTGAGTTCTGTGGAGCAGCGCTCGGCGGCGGACTGGTCAAGGGAAATAATGGTGCAGTTGAATCGGGTAGACATGGGCACTCCGGTGCTGTTTCGGACGAAGACCAGAGTACGAGCGGCGCCGGGATGCGCCAAGAGAGCGATAGGTCCAGAACCGAACGCGGCGGGAAGGTACCAATGACTTGCGCCGGGATGAACCGGTGGTTCTAGGGTACTGACGCGGGGAATGGCATGGGCCCCGGCGTACGGGTGTACCGGCTGGAGTTAGGACTCCGGCATGAATGCAGAGGCAGAGGGGGAGAGGGCTAGTTGCCGACTTCCTTGGAGGAGGCGGTGGCGGGTTCGGGGCCCCAGTTCTCGCGGATGACCATGGACTGGTCCGAGTAGAAGCTGCGGCGGCCGGAGCTGTTATAGGTCTCCGGGACGACGGTGAGGGTGTAGCCGCCCGGGGTGCCCTGCATCTGGAAGACGAAGCCGGACTTCTTGCCTTTGGCGAGGTCACCGGGGATGAGGTCGGCGGCGGGGGGGCCGGGCTGGCCGGAGGGGGGCGGGCCGAGTTCCTCGAGGGTGACGGCGTATTTGCCGAACTGGCTCTGGTACTGGGCCTGGGTGGTATGAATGGTGCCCACCATGCGCAGGGCGGAGAGCTCATTGGCCTGCATTCGGGCGTTGTTGTACTTGGGCACCGCGATGGCAAGAATGATAAAGATAATCGCCACGACGATCATCAGTTCCATGAGGGTAAAGCCGCGACGGGAGATGCGGCGGGAGACCTGGCGGGGATGGGCAATCATGACTCTTCCATTCTATTTGACGCGGAAGAGGGCGGGGGCGTTGAGGGTGAAGTTGGTACCATGGGATATGCTTCGTGTTGGTATAGCTGGATGGCGCGGGATGGTAGGATCCGTCCTGCTGCAGAGGATGCGGGAAGAGTCCGATTTCGCCGGGATTGAACCCGTCTTTTTTTCGACATCGAACGCGGGCGGGGCGGCGCCGGCCGAGGCCGGGCCGGGGGCGAAACTGGAGAGCGCGTACGATTTGAAGGCGCTCGCGAGCTGCGACGTGGTGGTTTCCTGCCAGGGCGGCGAGTATACGCAGAAGGTGTACGGCGACCTGCGGATGGCCGGGTGGAAGGGCTACTGGGTGGACGCGGCGTCGACGCTGCGGATGGCCGATCATGCGGTGATCATTCTGGACCCGGTGAACCGGGAGGTGATCGACCGGTCACTGGATGCGGGCGTGAAGGATTACATTGGCGGGAACTGCACGGTGAGCCTGATGCTGATGGGGCTGGGCGGGCTGTTCCGGGCGGGACTGGTGGAGTGGGTGAGCAGCATGACGTACCAGGCGGCTTCGGGCGCCGGGGCGGCGAAGATGCTGGAGTTGATGGAACAGATGGACCGGCTGACGGGGGCGGCGAAGGCCGTAAACGGCGGGGATGCACTGCTGGTGGAGAAGGCGGTGACGGCGGAACAGCGGGGGGCGACGCTGCCGGTGAGTGAGTTCGGCGCGCCGCTGGCCGGGAGCCTGCTGCCGTGGATCGACAAAGACATGCCGGGCGGACAGACCAAGGAAGAGTGGAAGGGCGAGGCGGAGACGAACAAGATTCTGGGGACGGACCGGCCGATCCCGGTGGACGGCATCTGCGTGCGGGTGGGGACGCTGCGTTGCCACAGCCAGGGCGTGTGCATCAAGCTGAAGCGCGATGTGCCGCTGTATGAAGTGGAAGCGATTATTGCGGGATCGACGCCGTGGACGAAGCTGGTGCCGAATCACAAGGCCGAGACGATCCGGGACCTGACGCCGACGGCGGTATCCGGGACGCTGACGGTGCCGGTGGGCCGGGTGCACAAGCTGCGCATGGGCGATGAGTACGTGGGCGCGTTCACGGTGGGGGACCAACTGCTGTGGGGCGCGGCGGAACCGCTGCGGCGCATGGTGCGGATTCTGCGGGAACGGCGGGGGTAGAAACCGCCCGGGCGCGAGGTCAGGCGGGGACCTCGGCATACGGGGGGCGGGCAGCCGGGAGTTGGGGGAAGGCGGCGGCGACGATCTCAAAGGACCGGAGGCGGTCCTGGTGGCGAAAGGCGTCTGAGGTGAAGATGAGCTCGTCGGCCTCGGTGGCGGCGAGGAAGGCGGATAGTTTGGCGGCGATGGTGGCGGGGCCGCCGATGATGGCGGCGGCGAACTTGGATTCGACGACATCGCGTTCGGCGGGGGACCAGAGGCCGTCCATGGAGTCGACGGGTGGGACGGCGTAGATGGGTTCGCCGCGGATGAGCTTAAGGAACCGCTGCTTGGGCGAGGTGGCGAGGCGTTCGGCTTCGGCGTCGGTGGGCGCGGCGATGACCGGGGCGCCGACGATGACGTAGGGCGCGGCGAGGTTAGGGGACGGCTGGAACTGGGCGCGGTAGAGGCGGATGGCCTGATGGAGCAACTCGGGGGCGAAGTGGCTGGCGAAGGCGAAGGGGAGGCCGAGGCGGGCGGCGAGTTGGGCGGAGAAGGTGCTGGAACCGAGGAGCCAGACGGGGATGCTGAGCCCGGCGCCGGGAACGGCCTGGACGTGGCGATCGGGCGAGAGGGGTTGGAAGTAGGAGAGGAGTTCTTCGACGAGGGCGGGGAAGTCGTCACCGGTCTGGTTGAGGGTGCGGCGAAGGGCGCGGGCGGTGAGGCCGTCGGAGCCGGGGGCACGGCCGAGGCCGAGATCGATGCGGCCGGGGTAGAGGGTTTCCAGGGTGCCGAACTGTTCAGCGATGAGGAGCGGGGCGTGGTTGGGGAGCATGATGCCGCCGGAGCCGACGCGGATGGATTCGGTCTTGCCGGCGATGTGGCCGATGAGGACGGAGGTGGCGGCGCTGGCGATGCCGGGCATGTTGTGGTGTTCGGCGAGCCAGTAGCGGGTGAAGCCCCACTGCTCTGCGTGGCGGGCGAGATCGACGGAGTTGTGGAAAGTCTCGGCGATGGAGCCGCCCTGGCGGACGGGAGCGAGATCGAGGACGGAGTAGCGGGGTTTCATTCCTTGCCAGTTAGATGCGGGAGATAGGTGTCAGGAATCGAGGCAGATTCGCGGCGGCGGAGGAAGGGCTGGTGGGGCGTGGCGGCGGTGGCGGAGTAGCCGAAGAGGACGGGGCGCGGGGCGATGTGGGCGGTGAGTTGAGCGATGTCGTAGTGGTGGAGAACGCCGGGGAGGACGACGTCGAAGATCTGGCGGTGGATGGGGGTGGTGGCGAGGGTGCGGAAGGAGGGGGGCATGTCTTCGAGGACGAGGCGGGCGATGCGGGGATCGAGGACGGCGAGGTGGAGGGCGGCGAGGCCGGGGTTGCCGCGGGCGAAGAGGGGGACGCCGGCGGGAGGGAGGAGATTGCGGGCGGCGAGGAGGTCGAGTGCCTTGGAGAGATCGGTCATGCGGAGTCCGGTGACGGTGCGGCCGATCATGAGGGTGAGCCAGATGGCCTTGTCCTGTGGGAACCAGGAGGCGGAGTAGCTGGCGGCGCGGTGGGCGGTTTCGCCGGTGAGAGCGGAATCGATGGCAAGGACGGTGAAGCCGGCTGAGGCGAGGGCGCGGGCGGAGGGGGCGGACTTGCCGGAGGCGTCGGCGACGAGGATGGCGCCGCGGGATTGAGCGGGCTGATAGAGAATGGCGGGGACGAAGCGGCCGGGTTCGGCTTCGTACTGGAGGCGTTCGAGTTGAAGGGGGCCTTCGGTGGAGTTGCCGAGCGTGCGGACGTTCGGGGCGCCGGGGGAAGGGGTGAAGCGGGTGACGGAGCGGATGGCGGCGGGGAGATCGGCGGCGCGGGGTTGGATGATGGCGAAGCGGCGCATGTTGAGGGTGGAGGCGGTTTCGCCCTGGAGGGAGGTGGAGACCTGGCCGGAGGGGGTGGCGTTGAGGTGCTCTTCGAGTTCGACGGTGAATTGGGGTTCGGGGGCGGGGCCTGGGGTGGACTGGAGCCACTTGCGCATCCAGGCATAGATGGCGCCGCGAGTGTCGGCGCGCATGCCGTGGTCACCGGGGGCGGTGAACCAGGCGATCTTGTCCTCGGCGCCGAAGCGGTTGTAGAGATACTTGGCCTCTTCGTAGGTTCGTTGGGCGCCGGAGAGGGGGAAGAAGTCCTCGGTGGTGGAGGCGATGAGGTAGGGTTTGGGGGCGGCGGCGATGAGGAAGTCGCCGTGGTCGAAGCCGTCGCGGAGTTGATCGGGGAACTGTTGTTCGGCGTCCTGGGGGCCGGTGCCGGGGAGTTGATCCTGCCAGGAGGTGATGTAGCAAGCGGGTGCGGCGGCGCGGACGCGATCGTCGATGGCGGCGATGTAGGCGGTGAGGGTGCCGCCGCCGGAGCAGCCGGCGACGCCGATGCGGGAGGGGTCAACGGAGGGGAGAGAGGAGAGGAGATCGAGGCCGCGGATGCCGTCCCAGATCATGTAGCGGGCGAGGCTTTCGCCGGCGAGGAGGGACTGGACGCCGACCATCTGGTGTTCGACGGTGGTGCCACCGACTTTGGAGTCGCCGAGGTCAGGATCGAAAAAAATGCGGCGCTCGCCCTGGCCGAGGGGGTCATAGGTGAGGACGACGAAGCCGTAACGGGCAAGGCCGATGGAGAGGCTCTGGTAGAGTTCGCGGGCCTTGGCGGTGAGGCTGTGGCCGGTGGGCTGGAGGACGGCGGGGAAGGGGCCGGGGCCGGATTTCGGGGTGTAGAGATTGGCGGTGACGAAGAAGCGGGGCTGGCTTTCGAAGACGATTTTTTCGACGCGGTATTCGGGATGTTCGATGACGCCAGTGCGCTGGATATTGAGGGGCGTTTTTTCCGCGGGGAGGCCACCGATCCAGCGGAGGAGATTGGCGCGGACCTGGCGGCCGCGCTGGCGAATCTCGTCGGGGGAGCGAAGTTGGGAGACCTGCTGGCGGCGGGCGGCGAGCTGCTTCTGCGCAATGGCTTCGAGCCAGGGATAGATCTGCTGGGCGTCGGCGGGCAGGAAGGCGAGGAGGACGAGAAGAAGGCGGGGCACTTTGATGACTACGTTAATACAAAGCGCCCCGCGCGGTTTACCGGACTAGCGGCGGAACGGGCGGCGGGGGATGGTGGCGCAGCGTTCAAACCCGGTGACAAGGGATGCGGCGGCGAGACCGGCGAGTTTGACGGCGACGTCTTTAAGGGCGGTGTTGAACTCTCTGCTGACGGTGAGGCCGGAGAGGTGGGTGAGGATATGGGCGAGTTCGATCTGCTCGGCGGGGGCGACGGGCTTCCAGGGGACGGGGGCGGTTGCGTCGCGATCGATCCAGGGCCAGGGACCGGGCCAGGGTGCGGGCCACGGCCAGGGCGGGCAGATTTCGTCGCCGGGTTCCCAGGCGGCGACCATGGCGGCGGAGGCGGACTTGGCCATGGTCTGTGAGAGGTCGAGGACCTCCCGGGCGAGGGACTTATCGGTAATTTCGGCGGCGACGGAGCGGACGACGTCGGCGACGAGGAGTTCGACGTGGGCGTTGGAGAAGACGAAGGGAACCCTGGGTTTCACGGCGTCCCAGGCTTTGGGGTTGAGCGTGCCGATGAGTTCGGCTTTCGAGCGGATTTTGGATAGGTTTGCCATCTAGTGTTCTCCTAAGTGAGATCTGTATGCCTAGTGACGTTGGGATGCGAAACGTGACAGGATCAGATTTGTGAAGCGGTGGCTGGCAGTGGTGGTGGTGATGGCGGCGCGCGCGGAATCGCCGTGCGGGATGTGTCATCCGGTGGAGGCGGCGGGGTACCAGACGACGGCGATGGGGCGGAGCCTGCTGCCGGTGGCGACGCGGGCGCGGGCAGGGTTTGGGCGCGGGGAGACGCGTTACACGGTGGACGGTGAGCGGCACACGGCGGCGCGGGGTGGGCGGACGGCAAACCATGGGGCGGCGTGGCAGATCGGCAGCGGGAGCCATGCGGCGGGGTTTCTGGTGCAGATATCGGGCGGGTTATTTCAATCTCCGATTGCGTACTATCCGAAGCAGGAACGGTGGGACGTGGCGCCGGGGTATGAGGGGCTGGCGCATGTGGATTTCAACCGGCGGGTGACGGGGGATTGCCTGCAGTGCCATACGTCGGCGGCGCCGGGGCGGCTGACGGCGATCACATGCGAACGCTGCCACGGCGACGGGGACGCACACGCGCTGCGGCCGGCGAAGGGGAACATTGTGAATCCGTCGCGGCTGGGGAAGCTGGAGCGGGAGAGCGTGTGCGAGCAGTGCCACCTGACGGGGGAGGCGCGGATTCCGTCGCCGGGAGCGGAGGCGTACCGGCCGGGGCAGCGGCTGGAGGAGAGCGTGTCGATTTACGTGCGGCGGGGCGAGGGGTTGAAAGTTGTCAGCCATGTGGAGCAACTGGCCGAGAGCGGGTGTGCGAAGGCGTCACCGGAGATGTGGTGCGGGACGTGCCACAAGGCGCATGGAGAGAAGGTGGACGTGGACGGACAGTGCCGGACGTGCCATGCGACGCGGGCGGCGACGCATCCGCGCGTGACGGAGAACTGCGCGGGTTGCCACATGCCGAAGCGGGATGCGGTGGACGGGCTGCACACGGCGTTTACGGACCACCGGATTGCGCGGCCGGGAGTGGGGGAGAAGGCCGGGGGACAGGAGTTGCGGGTGTGGCGGGCGGGGCGGCACGAGGAGCGAAACAGAGCACTGGCGTTGCTGGCGGGAGGGAAGCCGGCGGAGATGCAGGAGAGCTTCCGGCGGCTGTCGGCGGTGTATCCGCGGTATCTGAAAGACCCGGAGGTGCTGGCCGGGCTGGGCTTTCTACTGTTCCTGAAGGATCAGCATGAGGACGCGGCGAAGCTGCTGGAGGCGGCGATCGGGGCGCGGCCGGGGTATGCGGCGTACTACCAGAAGCTGGCGCTGGCGCGGCGGGCGGCGGGGCAGAAGGCGGCGGCGGTGGCGGCGCTGGAGAGTGCGATCCGGTTCGACCCGCTGGACGAGACGAGCTACCATCTGCTGGCGGAGACGGCGCCGGAGCGGCGGGTGGAGGTGCTGGAACGGTATCTGCGGGTGAATCCGCAGCATCTGGCGACGCGGGCGGCGTTAGGGCGTCCGTGAGACCTGGGAGAGGAGGCGGCGGATGAAGTCGTCTTCGGGGAAGAGATCGACATACTTTTCCAGGGCGGCGCGGGCGGCGGGATAGTCCTTGCGTTGGATGTGGCGGAGGGCGAGCGATTTGTGGAGGGTCTGGGAGAAGGGCGCCATGGCCAGGCCCTGCTGGATGATGTCGAGCGAGGCGTCGAGCTGGCCGGCGCGGCCGAGGGCGTCGGCGAGGTCTTCATAAGTGGCGGCAACGCGGTAGCCTTTTTCGAGGGCCGAACGGAGCAGGGGGATTGCGTCCTGGAAGCGGCCTTCGCGGAGCGCCTGGCGGCCGCGGGTGGCGAGGACGATGGGTTCGCCTGGGGGGGCTGCGTCGAGGGCGGCCGTGAAGGCGCCGGCGAGGGAGGGGAGTTTGGCAAGAGCCTGGCCGTAGGCCTGGAGGAGGGTAAGTGGGGAGGGAGGCGGGCCGTCGTTGAACTGGCTGAGGCCGGCGGGGCGGGGGAGCAGCGGGGCGCGGGAGATGCGATGGTTGGTGAGGGCGGAGTGGGCGATGAAGCCGATGTCGCGTTTGGGCATGTGGCAGGTGGTGCAGTCCCGGCGGGCTTTGGTGTGGGAGGGGGCGAGGGTTTTGTGGCAGGAGGAGCAGGTGGCGTTATGGTCTGTCTTTTCGGCGTGGGGATTGTGGCAGGTGTGGCAGGAGAGGTTGGGGCTTTTCTGGAAGCAGGCACTTTCGCGCATGGCTTCGTGGTGTTGGAGCAGGTCGACGGAATCGGGGCGTGGGGCCTGGAAGATGGCGACGACATCGGAGAGGCGCTGGCCGGGGCGGAAATCGGATTCCTGTTTGCCGGGCATGAGGACGCGGGCGTCGCCGCCCTGGTGGCAGTTCATGCAGATCTCTTCGGCGCGAGCGCGGGGGAGGCGGGCGGGGTTGACGATATCGGCGGGTTTGGCGGAGGAGGCGTGCTTGCGGCCAGGGCCGTGGCAGTTTTCGCAGCCGATGGCGGCTTCGTCGAAGGGCGGGGAGAGGTAGCGGCCGCTGGAGAGGGGGACGGTGCGGGGGCGGCCGGAGTGGCAGGCGATGCAGGCGGCGGCGAGGGGACGGTTGAAGGCGTAGTCGGCGTGTTCGTAGCCGGGGGAGAGTTCCCATGTGCGGGTGCGGGCGTACCAACTGAGGGGAGCCTGGAAGAGGTGATCGCCACGCTGGACGGCGAAGCTGACGCCGTTGGAGCCGGAGCCGATGGCATAGGCGAGTTCATGTTCGCTGACGAAGCCCTCGCCGGACTCGCGCTGCACGAGCTTTCCGTTCTTGTGGGCGACTTCAAAGGAGCGGCGGAGCTGGGGAGCGTTGACACGGGCCTCTGGAAGGAGTTCGACAGGGGTGATGGAGCGGCCCATGCCGGAGCGGGCGTATCGGGCGGCGATGGCGGCGTGGCAGGAGGCGCAGGCGCGGGAGCCGGCGTAGTCCTGCGCTACTGCGCAGAGCGCCGCGGCCAGGAGGACAATTGATCGCGCAACCATGAGACGTTCTTGTCTTTATGGCACAAAAGGCAGGCGTTGGGGCTGGAGTCCTGGCCGAAGCGGGCGGTGAAATCGGCGGAGGGACGTTCGTCGATCTGGTGCGAGCCGGCCTGGAAGAGGAGCGCTCCCATGATCTTGGGCATGTGGCAGGAGACGCAGCGGGCGCCTTCGGAGGCAGGGGCGTGGCGGGTGTGGGACGGGGCGGCGAATGAATCGGCGGAGTGGCACTGGGTACACATTTTGTCTGAGCCATTGAACCTGAGGGATTTGGGATTGGAGGCGGCGTCGGTGGGGTGCGGGTCGTGGCAGGTGACGCATGTGGC
Source organism: uncultured Solibacteraceae bacterium (assembly GCA_964632345.1). GTDB lineage: Bacteria > Acidobacteriota > Terriglobia > Bryobacterales > Bryobacteraceae. Next base: position 14,771 of record CAZWDD010000077.1, read on the forward strand.
GCCGCCCTTGCGGTAACAGGCGGAGCGTTCGAAGGCTTCAACGAGGAAGGTGGTTTCGCGGAAGCGGCCGTCGAGATAGAAGGCGCGCGGGGCGAACTCGACGTAGGGGCGGCGGGGGTAGGTGGGCGGGAAGCCGGCGTTGGTGCGCTGGGCGGACTGGGCGTGGCACTGGGCGCAGACGCGGACGGACTCCTCGGGGGTGGCCTTGGCGAAGCGGAAGCGGGTGGGCTCGCCGCGGGCGTGGGCGGCGGAGGGGCCGTGGCACATTTCGCAGTTGACGCCTTCTTCTTTGTACTGGCTGTCGCGCCACTGGCTGGTGTGGCACTGGGCGCAATTTTCCTTGTAGGAGGTGACGCGGCGAAACTGATGGAAGTCGGCGGGCTCGGCGCGTTCGGAGGAGGGCGGGTCAATGGTGCGCCAGTAGTTGAGCCACTGGCGGGTGAGGGAGTTGAACTGAATGGGGAGGACCTGGAGATCGCCGGAAGGGGTGCGGGTGGCGTAGGCCTGCTGCCATTTGGAGCCGATGGCGAAATGGAGTGGATAGCGATCCCATTCGCCGTTGCGGCGGCGGAGTTCGATGAAGGGAGCTGGGGCGGCGCCGGTGCGGAAGCCGTCGCCTTTGGCTGAGTTGAAGTCGCCGAGGATGCGGGCCTTGGAGATGGGGCGGAGCATGTTGGCCATGCCGGTGCGGGACCATGCGTCGTAGACTTCGCGATGGCAGTTGGCGCAGACGGCCGAACCGGCGTAGGAGGAGAGGGGATCGGGAGGACGGATGGGAGGTGGAGGGGGAACGGGGGAGAGGGCAAGGGCGGCGGCGCGGAGGTCGTCGCGGAGACGGCCTGAGGGGGCGGTGAAGAGGTCGAGAAGGCGGAGGGCCTCCGCGGCGGGAGTGGATTGCCGCTGCCAGAGAGCGAACGGGACGAGGAGGCCGGGGTTTTCGGGATAAAGGCGGAGGGACTGGCGGGCGTGGAAGAGGGCGGAGGCGCGGTCGCCCATGTCGGCGGCGGATTTAGCGGCGGCTTCGTGGGCTTGCGCGGTGAGGAAGGAGCGGGGGAATTCGTTGAGGAACCGGGTGGCGAGGGAGCGGCGTTTGAGGGGGTCGCGTTCTTCGTAAAGGGCGAGGAAGGCGCGGCGTTCGGCGGGAGCGAGCAGATCGACGATCGAGTTCTGGGCCGCTAAGCGGATAGGCAGAATGGCCAGGGCCAACAAACCGATTATTGACAAGTAGCTCATCAATTTGATAGCGTTCCGGAACTCCTTTGTGAGGATACAGCACCCTATGAAGCATCCGCACCGATTCCTTTCGAGAGCGATTGTTCTGCTGGCGATGACCGCCGCGACATACGCACAAACATCAACCGCCACAGTCAACGGCACAGTCCGTGACTCGTCCGGCTCCAATATTCCCGGCGCGACGCTGGTTCTGCGGAACACGGCGACGTCGGTGGAAAACCGCACGGAGACGAATGAATCCGGCGTTTACGTGATCCTGAATATTCTTCCGGGGCAGTACACGCTGGAGGTGAGCAAGGCAGGATTCCGGACGTCGAAACTGGCGCCGTTCACACTCGCCGTGAACCAGACGGCGACGCTGGATTTGAATCTGGAAGTCGGCGCGGTGGAGCAGTCGGTTAACGTGGAAGCCGTTGGCGCGGAGGTGCAGAGTTCGACGGCGGAGATCGGCGCGGTGGTGGCGAAGCAGCAGGTGGTGGATCTGCCGCTGAACGGCCGGAACTTCACGCAGTTGCTGTCGCTGACGCCGGGCGTTGCGCCGGTGAGCGTATCGCAGAATACGGGATCGGGATTTGCGCATCCGGGAATCGGGGCGTTCATCTTTCCGTCGATCAACGGGCAGACGAACCGGTCGAACCTGTGGACGCTGGACGGCGTGACCAATCAGGGCTTAATGCTGTCGACGCCGGCGGTGAATCCGATTGTCGACGCGATAGAAGAGTTCAAGGTGCAGTCGCACAACGACCAGGCGGAGTTTGGCGGGGCGTTGGGCGGCGTGATCAACGTGGCGACATCGAGCGGCACGAACGCGCTGCACGGGACGTTGTGGGAGTATCTGCGGAACTCGGAGTTCGACGCGCGGAACACGTTTCTGCCGGCGGTGACGCCTTTCCGGCAGAACCAGTTCGGCGCGGCCGTGGGCGGCCCGGTGATGATTCCAAAATTGATCAACGGGAAGAACAACACGTTCTTCCATACGGCGTATCAGGGGTGGCGGTTCCGGCGGGCGAACAACTCTCTGTTCCGTGTGCCGACGGCGGCGAACCTGCGGGGCGACCTGAGCGACGAAGCGCGGCAGATTTTTGATCCGTTCTCGACGATTCCGAACCCCAATGGAAATGGGTTTGTCCGCATGCCGTTCGCGGGCAATCAGATTCCCGGGAGCCGGATCAACGCGGGCAACGTTTATTACGCCGAGACGACCTTCCCGGCGGCTGGACCCGCGATCACGGCGGACCGCAATGCGCTGGACCCGTCGGCGTTCAGCCAGAACCAGGAAGAGTACAGTGTGCGGATTGACCGCGTACTGGGACCGAAGGACAACGTTTTCTTCCGGCTAAGCCATTCGATGCTAGACCAGACGGCGTCGGGCGGGCGGCCGATTCTGGCGAGCTTCCGCGAGTTCAACGCGATGAACATCGGGACGAGCTGGGTGCATACCTTCAGCCCGTCGACGATTCTGCAGGTGCAGTTCGGACGGCTGACGAACACGGATAACAGCGGCAACCGGTTCCGGACACTGCCGAGCGACTTTGCACAGCGGGTGGGCTACCGGGATACGTTCTGCTGTGGGTTCCTGGATGGGCAGACGCTGATGCCGGCATTGAACATTGATGGTTGGGTGGGCGGCGCGGAGAGCCGGTCGTTTAACCGGCCGTCGGATGTCTGGCAGTACAAGTCCACGATGACGAAGATTATGGGTGGCCACCAGATCAAGATTGGTGGCGAGTACAACAATCTGGACTTTTACGGTTCGCCGCGGAATGCGAGCGCGACCTATCGTCCGCTGCAGACTTCGAATCCGCTGAGCCCGGGCAACACGGGGAGCCAGTTGGCATCGTTCCTGCTGGACGTGCCGGACGCCGCGGGCTTCCGGAACCGCGCGACAACGGTGCGGCGCGGGTATCACTACGCGTTCTTCATCCAGGACCAGTGGAAGGTGAACCAGCGACTGACTGTGAACATTGGCTTCCGCTACGACTACACGAAGATTCCGCCGCTAGGGCAGGAAGGCAACGACAACATCTTCACGGGCGCGTATGACTTGCAGCGCGGCGTGTACCTGATTCAGAAGCAGCCGGGGTCTTGCGAGGAGCTGAGGAAAGCGCCCTGTGTTCCGGGCGGACGTCTGCCGGCCAACGTGGAGATTGCCCCGAATGCGACGATCTACCGGCCGTACAACGATAACTGGCAGCCGCGTTTCGGCCTCGCCTACCGGTTGAGCAACCGTACCGCGATCCGTTCGTCGTTCGGCATGTTCTTCGATAACTATGCGGCGGTGGTGCAGACGGCGCAGAACTACTCGGCGCAGTGGCCGAGCGTGGGCGAACAGCTGCAGGAGAACCTGAACAATCCGACGGCGACGCAGTTGACGCCGTCCTTCAGCGGGAAGAATCCGTTCCCGTCCGGCGCGCTGCCGCAGCCGACGCCGTTCGAGCAGGTGCAGTGGTACATGGATCCGAACGCACAGAATCCTTATTCGATTCAGTGGAACTTCGGCGTGCAGCACCAGATTGACTCCGCGACGGTGCTGACGGCGAACTATGTCGGTTCCGGCAGCCGGCGGCTGGACATCGGCGGCTTCTACAACGTTGCGACGGAACCGGGACCGGGCAACTTCCGAGACCGGGCGCCGTTCCCCTACATCCGGCCCACCTACTATGACCGGAGCTGGGGCCGCGGGAACTACAACGGGCTGCAGTTGCTGCTGGACCGGAAAGTCCGCAACGACTTCGGCTACATGGTGAACTACACGTATTCGAAGTCGATCGACATTGGTTGCTCGGGTTGGTACGGTGTGGAGGGCTGCTCGATTCAGAACCCATACAAGTTCAATAACGACCGGAGCGTGTCGGGTTTCGACATGACGCACGTGCTGACGATGAACTTCGTGTATGACCTGCCGTTCGGTGAGGGCAAGCGGTTCTCGATGGGTAGCAAGGTGGCGAACTATATTCTGGGCAACTGGCAGGCGAACGGAATCATCCGGTTGAGCTCCGGGCAGCCGTACAGCCTGCAGATCAGCGGTGACCTGGCGAACACGGGCAACGCGGGTACATACCTGCGGTTGAACTTCCTGGGGGATCCGAAGTTGAGCAACCCGACGACGGGCCGGTGGTTCTTTCCATCGAAGGTGTCGGCGCCGGCGCCGTTCACGTTCGGCAATTCGGGCCGGAACCGGATGCGGTCCGACGGATGGGAGAACTTCGATCTGTCGCTGTTCAAGATCTTCCCGATGCCTTGGGAAGGCAAGAGCTTCGAACTGCGTGTGGAAGGGTTCAACATGTTCAACCATCCGGTGTATGGAGTACCGAACTCGAACCTGTCGAACGCGGCGCTGTTCGGCCGTGTGACGGGCATCGCCAACCAGCCGCGGCAGTTGCAGCTGGGGGCGAAGTTCAAGTTCTGATACGCTTCCGGTATGCGGTTTCAAACACGGACGGCCATCGTAATGATGGCCGTCCGTTTCCTTTGCGGGCAACCTGTGTGCCGAGGTCCGGCGGAGCTGGAGAAGCAGACGCCGACGGCGCCGGTATTGAATGCGCTGGGGGCGCACTTCGCCAAGGCGAAGCAGTGGGACTGTGCGATACAGGCGTTTGAACGGGCGGCGGCGCTGGACGGGCGGAGCGGGGAGTCGCATTTCAATCTGGGGCTGGCGCAGTTGGACAAAGGGGATGGCACGCGAGCGATGGCTGCGTTCCGCGAGGCGCTGCGGGTGAACCCGAAACTGCACAACGCGCGGAACGCGGTAGCGGCACTATTGACTGAACAGCAGCAGTATGCGGCGGCCGAGGGAGAGTATGAGCAGGTGCTGGCTGCGGAAGCGGGGAACCGGACGGCGCTGCGAGGGCTGGCGCGGACGCTGATCCTGCACCGGAGCTACGCGCGGGCGGCGGAGGTGCTGCGGCGTGCGATTGTGGCCGAGCCGAACGAGGTGGGGCATCAACTGGCGC
>CAZWDD010000078.1:0-19913 GCA_964632345.1 uncultured Solibacteraceae bacterium
GAACGCCACCGCGTCGCAGACCTCGGCCATCAATCTGATCTTCTCCCGGAGGCTCAACGCCGCCGCCCGGCAGTATTCCACCAACGGAACACCATCCACGTACTCCATCACCAGGTACGTCGCGCCTTCCGTCGTAAGGCCACCATCCAGCAGACGCACGATTCCTGGATGCTGGAGCCCGGCCAGAATTCGCACTTCCCTGCCAAACCGCCGCACGCGAGTGCCGGCGCCCGTCCAGGGCCGCAACATCTTCACCGCCACACGTTGCCCGTACATTCCATCCGCCCGTTCAGCCAGGAAAACCGTGCCGTGCCCCCCGTGCCCGATCTCCCGGATCAGCCGGTAATCCCCGACCACATGCCCCGCTACCGCCGGAACAGCCGTCTGAAACCGCTCTGGCAGCGGAGTAGCCAGAAAGTCCGGGTCTTCCTCAATGTCCTCAATCAGTTGCAGAACCGCGTCCGCCAGTTCGGCGTCGCCGCCGCACCGAGCTTTCACCGCAGCCGCCCGCTCCACCGCCGGCAGCCGCATCAGTGCCGCTCCGTCCAGATTCCCGGCCGTCAGGGCATCAAAGACCGGTTTCGTCCGGGCGATCAGATCCCAGCGCATGATTCCTCTTCAGAAGCGCAAACCGCCGCGATTTCCCGCATCCCAAATGCTGTTTCATCACCGCCCGCGCCCATTGCCAGTGCCGCGGCACCATCCACACACTGATTCCCAGCGCCGCCGCAGTCTCTTCGTCATTGAAGCCGGCGACATACTTCAGCTCCAGAACGGACGCCGCCAGCGGATCGATGGTCCGCAACTGCTCCACGCCCCGGTCCAGATCGATCAGCTCCTCCGGCCGAAGCCTCCCCGGAAAATCCGCCACCGGATTCGGCTCCCCCAATGGAGGCTGCCGCTTCTGTGCCAGAGTGCGCCGGGCGTGGTCGGTCAGAATCCGCCGCATCTCCCGCGCCGCCGTTGCGTAGAAGTGCCTGCTATCGTTCCACTCCACCGGTTGGCCGTCGAACATGCGCAGAAACGCCTCATGGACTAGCGCCGTTGGCTGCAACGTGTGGTCGGACCGCTCCCCTCGCATCACGGCCTGCGCTCTCCGGCGCAGCTCCGGATAGACCAGGTCAAACAGCTCCGCCAGCGTGAGTTCATTGCCCGCCCTGCCGGCCTGCAATATCGCCGTAATCCTGCCCGGTACGTCGCTCATGTGCCTGTTCCGCTACACGTCACCTGCGTCCGGGATCGACGATCCCGTCCCGTTTGAAGCCGTGAGTTGAAACCGGAGTATACCAGAGCCGGTGGCGGCTATAGCAGCGCCCTCAACGGGGAATCCGCGTCGGAACCAGCGGCTGGGTCAACTCCAGTTTCCGGAACTCGTCCGCCTCCGCCCGCACGGCGCCCTCATGGTACTCCTCGTCGGAATTCACCTTCCAAAGGTCGTATCGAACTCCCCTACCCGTCGCCACAGACACGATGTTCCGCGCCGCCAGCATTGCCGTCAACATGGAGTGATCCTGGTTGTTGTACCGGTGCATTCCATTGCGCCCCACCAACTGTAGATTCGGCACCCCTTCGAGGAATTCCCGGATGGCGTCAACACCCTTCTGATAGTGTTCGTCGTAGACCGGATACGCCTTCGGCATCCGCACCACACAGCCATCGACGATATCCTCCGCCTTCGCCAATCCCAGCGCGGCCAACTCCCGCCGCCCAAGGTCCACCAACTCGGCGTCCGTCATCGTCCACAATCCGTCGCCCTCAAAGCAGAAGTACTCCAGGCCAACACAGGAGGTGGCCGGGTCCGGCACCATCTCAGGACTCCAGTTCTTGAAGTTCTGAATGCGGCCCACCTTCACTCCCGGTTCGTGTATATAGATCCAATTGTCAGGAAACAAGTCCGGCGACCGCACAATCAGCGCCACCGTCAGAAAGTCCCGATACTGGAAATGCGCCGAGGCGGCGAGCAGTTCGGGCGGTGCCGGAGGATCCAGCTTCCGGATCAACTCGCGAATCGGGAGCGAACTGATGAAGGCGCTCCCCTCATAAACTGTTCCCCCGGCCATGACGCCGGTCACGCACCCACGCCGCCAGAAGATTCGCTCCACTTCCGTGTTCAGCAACACACGGCTGCCCGCCTGCTCCACCAGCGCACACGTCCGTTCCCACATCATCCCCGGGCCGCGGCGCGGGTACTGAAACTCATGGATCAATGTCTTGATCGACTTGTCCGCTCGATTGGAAGAGAACGCGTTCCGGACAACCGACAGCAGCGACAGCCCCTTGATCCGCTGCGCGGCCCACTCGGCGCGGATCTTCTTGCACGACATCCCCCACACTTTTTCCGTATACGATTCAAAGAAGATCTTGAACAGCCGCCGCCCGAACCGGTTGGACACCCACGCCTCGAAGGTGTCCTCCGGGCGAATCGGGGCAATCCGAACCCACAGATACGACAAACCGCAGTGGATCGACTCCACGATACCCAGGCCCAGTAGCGCGTTCAGCGGCTCCAGCGGATACTGAAAGAACTTCTTCCGGTAAAAGATCCGGGAAAGCCGCGGCCGCGTGAGAAACTCCTCGCCAAGCACCTCCCGCCACATCGCCTCCACCGCGGCCACCTTCGTGAAGAACCGGTGTCCCCCGATGTCAAACAGATAGCCCTTATATTCGGCCGTGCGAGAGATGCCTCCAACCACGGAGTCCTTCTCCAGAACCACGGACCGGATACCGCTCTTGGTCAACTCGTAGGCTGCCGTCAAGCCGGCCGGCCCCGCGCCGAAGACAACAACAGTGGGTGGGGGTTTCGTTATAGGGTCATTCACGCGGAACCGGTCCCAGGCTCTTATTCCGTCCGTCGAACAGAACAAAGAGGCGAACTAAGAGACCATGATACTGGCAAAACGGCAAATCACGTAATGCGAAGGTACTGGAACTCTGGGAGTATCAGAAAGTCCCGCCGCAGCGCGCCCGGGTCCTCGCCTCGCTGCGAGATCTGCCCGTCCGGAATCGCCCCCAGGTCAGCCGCCAGCTGCAGGTACTCCACTCGGGCCGGGTCAAGCCCCATCAACCGGCAGCAGGTGGCATCGACGGCGACCACATCGCGGCCGAAGACAAGAACACCCATCGGCTTTGCGCTCCCCTGGATCGGTCCATTCCCCTCCATACCGACGATCCCGTCGACGATGGCAAACGTATTCCGAAAGCGGCGGTTCAACGCAACAATCGAATTGGCGATGCCATGATAGTGCAGCAGGTTCTTGGGCCAGCCGTAGACCGCTCCCGGCACCAGTCCAAATAGGTTTTTCATCGAAAGTGTGGCCCCCGCCCAGTGGTGCGTCTTCATTTTGGGCAGGGAGACGATCAGGTCCGCGCCAAGCAGCGTCTCGGAGAAGAAGAACTGCTCGCGGTTGAGGAAGTTGCTAATGGATTTGACATCGTCCCGGTTGAGATCTACGAAATGGCGGTCGAGCGCTCGGATTTCCCGCCAGTAGCCGGCCTCTTCAGTGAGCCCCATCGTGTCGCGGCGGTGGCCGGGACCTTCACCGATCGTGACCTTGGCCCCAAGCGACTGGAAGGCTTCAAAAGCGGCGGCAACAACGCGCGGATGCGTGTTGATGGCGGTGGCCGAGTCGAACTCCACTAGATTCGGCTTCAGCAGGACGCGCTTTCCCTTCACGTCCGGGACGCCCGCCTGCGCCAGGCCGGTAAGGATGATGCGGGTCAGGTCGGCGTCATAGCTGCCGGCCTTCAGGATCGAAACCGCGGAGGTGCCGGTGAAGGAGGGCGCGTCTTTCCGGTCGGCCGCGCATCCGGACAACAGCGCGGCCGACGCTGCCGTCTGGAAACCGCGGCGGGAGTAGTTGCTCATACCGCGCTGCCGGGCCGCAGCAGGATATGGCCGCCGCCGGGCGCCGAAAGCGCTTCGATGGCAGTCGCCAGGATGTCGTTGGGAGACACAGGCAGATCGTCCGGCGGCAGGTCGACGCCGAAGTTCCGCAGGCTCACGGCCAGCCATGCGCGGCCGAGTCGGGTGGTGCAGGAGTGCCACAATTCACGTGCCCGGATCAGGTCCTGCGAAAGATCGGCGTCCGGACACGACTGCAGACCGAGCAGCGCCAGGGCCGTCGTCTCCGGATAGGACGGCAGATCGACGCCCAGCGCCGCGCGGCTGCCGTAGTTCCAGCCCCCGTCGGCGCAGCGGCGGCGGAGGATCATCCCTTCGGCCAGTGTGATCCGCCGGCGCAACTCCGGATTCCGCACCTCCGGCGCCGCTCTCTTCAGCGCAATCAAGGCGTGCGAGGTCGGCTCTATCCACGATGTGGTACCCGGAAGCCAGGGCCAGCCAGCGAACTTGCGGTCGTGCCCCAGATGGTTCGTCATGAACATGCCGAGGAAGCGGGATAGCGTCGTACTCTCCTCGCCCCGGTGTTCCAGCAGCCAGTCCACGCCGCGCTGGCATTGTTCGTCAAACTGCCGGCGCGCGCAGTGCAGCGTCACCGCCAGCGCGGTCGACCAGTGCGGTTCCTCGACGTTCGCGTTTGGCCGCCACGCCCCCGAGGGAAGCTGCCAGGAGCGAACCAGGTCCCACCCGCGCTGCCACGCCGGCGTCCCGGAAAGGTGGTGCAGCGCCAGCAGGCTGTAAACAGTCGGCTCCAGCCAGGAACGCTTCCCGGCGAAATACCCCCAGCCGCCGTCGGCGTTCTGCGACCGCGTCAGGACTTGGATTCGTGCATCTCGAAAGGTCCCCGGCATGCACTTCTCTATCGTCAGGGAACCAGATTCCCTTTAGCGGGGTCTATTGACACCGAAACCGATTTGCGACATTCTCAACAAATTACTCATCATGCGCATCTTTCTTCCGCTCCTATTCCTGGGAATAACTTCCGCCTATTCGGCCGACACAAAGACGCAGCTTCGCCGGCTTTCCGAAATTCGCCCTGTATTTGAGCAGAATGCCGGACAGTCTGCTCCCGACACTCTCTTTTCGGCCCGCGATGCCCGCGGCACCCTGGAAATCACCACCTCCGGAGCCCGCGCCGTACTAGTACGCCGAGACCGCGACGGCAACGTCAGTAGTGACTCGGTCGCCCTCTTATTTCCCGGAGCGAATTGGAAAATCGTTGAGGGTCTGGACAAACAATCATCGACTACCAATCTGATTCAGGGAAATCGCCCGGATAAATGGATCTCCGGCGTCCCCCATTTCGGCGCCGTTCGCGTAAAGCAGGCCTACCCCGGCATCGATATTGTGTTCCATTCCCGCAACGGCCTGGTGGAGTTTGATTTTGAGGTTGCGCCCGGTGCCGATCCGGCCCGCGCCCGCTTCTCCTTTCCCGGCCGGAAGGCGGAGCTCCTCGCCGATGGCTCACTGCGCGTCAAAACCGCTGCCGGCGACCTTTCTGTTCCACGGCCCGTGGCCTGGACCGAAGACGGCCGCAGCGTTGAGAGCCGTTTCCACCTGCGCGGCGCCAGCGAGGCGCGCGTCCGCCTGGGTACCTACGATAAGTCCAAACGCCTGACCATCGATCCGGCCCTGTCCTATCTCACCTACTGGGGTGGCAGCGGATCGGAAACACCGGCCGCCATGGCCGTCGACTCCGCCGGCAACATCTATCTGGCGGGGTCCACCGGCTCCACCGGCTTTCCCGTTTCCAGTAATGCCTACCAGCGGACCTCCGGCGGCAACCTCGATGCGTTCGTCTCCAAGTTCAGCCCGGCCGGCGTGCTCATCTACTCCACCCTGATCGGCGGCCGCGACCGTGACTTCATCAACGGCATCGGCGTCGACAGCCAGGGCAGCGTCTACTTCTGCGGCGCAACCGCGTCCACCAACTTCCCCCTGGCCACTCCCATCCAGGAGACCAACAAAGGCGGTAGTACCGGGCTCGACGCCATGTTCGGCAAACTCAATCCCGCCGGCACCGCACTGGTCTACTCCACCTACTACGGCGGCAACTTCACCGACCAGGCACGCGGCTGCACGGTCGATGCCGACGGACATCTCTATGTCGCCGGCTACACCGTCTCCGACAATTTCCCCTTCACCCCCGGGTCCTTCCAGACCTCCAACCGCTCCCCCATCGGGGGCAACGGTTTTGTTGTGAAGGTGGCCCCGGCCGGCGACAAAGCCGTCTTTTCCACCTATCTCGGCGGCAGCATCGATGACGATCTCTACGGCATCGCGCTCGATCGGAACCGCAACATCTACGTGGTCGGCGGGTCCGTCTCGGCCAACTATCCCACCGTCGGCGCCTATCAGCCCACCAATCGCGGCAACGTCGATGCCGTGCTCACTAAGCTGAGCGCCGCCGGAACCGGCATCCTGTTCTCAACCTTCATCGGCAGTTCCATGCAGGACATCGCCTTCGGCGTCGAAGTCGACGGCAACGATAACGTGTTTGTCGTCGGCGTCACCGCCAGCCCGCAGTTCCCCACCACCCCGAATGCCATCAAGAAGGAACTGCAGGGCCCCACCGACATGTTCCTGATGAAGTTCGACGCCTCCGGTGCAACCGTGCAGAGCAGCACCCTGTTCGGCGGCAACCGCAGTGAGGAACCGTTCCGCGTCGCGGTCGACCGTAGCGGTTCTCTCTATGTCGTGGGCACCACCGGCTCCAGCGGCATCACGCCGGTCGACGCCGTCCAGCCGGAGTCGGGCGGCGGCAACGACGCCTTCCTGCTCAAGGTGAACCCGGCCATGGACGCCGTCCAGATGTTCACCTACCTCGGCGGCTCCTCCGACGATCTGGGCCTGGCCATGGCCCTGGACGGCAGCGGCCGCGTCATGGTCGCCGGCCTGGCGATTTCCACTAACCTGGCCACTACCCCCAACGCCGCACAGCGCAGCTCCGGCGGCGGCGCCGATGGCTTCCTGGCCATCATCGACAACTCCCCGGCCGCCACCCCCTTCACCGTTTCCACCACCCGGCTCACCTTCAGCGGCGCCCCCGGCGCTTCGGTACCCCGCCAGCAGTTCAACATCCGCGCCGCCACCGGCACGCCGGAATGGACCATCGACGCCACCACCCTGCGGGGCGGCGCATGGCTGACCGCCACTCCCGCCCGCGGCTCCGGCAACGCCACCATCGACGTCGGCGTGAACACCACCGGTCTGGCCGCCGGAACTTACGAAGGCACCCTTGCCGTCAACAACACCCGCCTCGGCACAAGGACCATTGTCGCCGTGATTCTGAACGTGGCCTCGGCGGGCGGCACCGTCCCGGACAACGGCGTCGTCAGTGCCGCAACCTTCGCCGGCGGCGGCGTCGCCCCGGGCCTGCTCGTCACGGTTTTCGGCTCCGGCATCGGCCCGGCCGCGCTGACCACCGCGCAGGTGACACCGGACGGCAAACTGTCGAGCACCGTCGCCGACACCCGCGTGTTGTTTGACGATGTCGCCGCCCCGCTCGTCTATGCCTCGGCCGGCCAGGTCAGCGCCATCGTTCCCTACGCCGTCGCCGGCAAGGCGACAACCATGATGCAGGTCGAGTACCGCGGAGTGAAGTCCAACCCCGTCAGCCTGCGCGTTGTCGAAACCGCCCCCGGATTGTTCACCGCCAATAGCAGCGGCAAAGGGCCAGGGGCCATCCTGAATGAGGATAGCTCCGTGAATACCGAGTCCACTCCCGCCAAACCGGGGTCCATCGTCGTCCTCTACGGAACCGGAGAGGGCATCACCGATCCGGCAGGCCAGGACGGCCTCCTGGCCACCAGCGTCTATCCCAAGCCCCGGCAGCCCGTCACGGTCCGCATCGGCGGCAAGGAAACGGAGGTGCTCTATGCCGGAGCGGCTCCCGGACTCGTTGCCGGTGTGTTCCAGATCAACGTCCGGATTCCGGCCGACCTCGAAGCCGGCGCCCACCCGGTCGTCGTGCAGATCGGCGCTGCCTCCAGCCCCGCTGATGTCACCGTGGCCGTACGGCCCTAAAGCAGGTTCATCCGCCTGGCCACACGCGCGAGTATCTCCACCGCCCGGTCGAGTTGCTCGCGCGTGTGCGTCGCGGTGACAATCGTCCGTATCCGCGCCTTGCCCTGCGGAACCGTCGGGAACCCGATCCCCGTAGCAAACAGCCCCTCCTCGAAAAGCGCCTTCGAAAACGCATGCGCGGCGGCGGCCTCGCCGACCAGGATGGGCGTAATCGGCGTCTGGCTCACTCCCGTCTGAAAGCCCAGCGCAGTCAGCTGTTCTTTGAAGTACCGCGTATTCGCCCACAGCGCCTCGATGCGTTCGGGCTCCGATTCCAGAATGTCGAAGGCCGCCAGGCAGGCCGCCGTCACCGCAGGCGGGTGCGAGGTGGAAAACAGGAACGGCCGGGCGCGGTGATACAGGTAGTCGATCAAGTCCCGGCTGCCGCAGACGTACCCCCCAAGGACGCCGACGGCCTTCGATAGCGTACCCACCTGAATATCCACGCGGCCATGGAGCCCGAAATGGTCCACCGTACCGCGTCCATTCCGTCCCAGAACGCCGGAGGAGTGCGCGTCGTCCACCATCATAATGGCCCCGTACTTCTCCGCTACCTCCGCCAGCGCCGGCAGCGGGCCAATGTCACCGTCCATGGAAAACACGCCGTCGGTGATCAGCAGCTTGCGGCCGGCAACGCCGTCGAGCGCGGCGAGTTTCGCCTCGGCGGCCGCTGCGTCCGCGTGCGCAAACACGTGGATCCTGGCCCGCGACAGCCGGCATCCGTCGATGATCGACGCATGGTTCAACTCATCGGAGATGATGTGGTCTTCCTTGCCCAGCACCGCCGACACCGTCCCGGCGTTGGCCGTAAATCCGCTCTGGAACACCACGCAGGCCTCGACGTTCTTGAACGCCGCGATGCGCCGTTCCAGCTCCATGTGCATGTCCAGCGTCCCGCTGATGGTCCGCACCGCGCCCGTCCCGGCGCCGTATTTGCGAATGGCAGCGATGGCCGCCTCCTTCAGCTTCGGGTGGTTGGCCAGGCCCAGGTAGTTGTTCGACGCCAGGTTGATCACCTCCCGGCCGTCCACGTGGGACACCGGTTCGCAGGCGCCCTGCAGTTCGCGAAGCCGCTGAAAGGCGCCGGCGGCGCGCAGTTCATCCAACGGGCCGGAGAGGTAGGCAAGCGGGTCTATACGCATGGGTCAGATCTTTCGAACGCGAATGTCCTTGTATTCAATCCAGCGGTTCTGCTGGTGCGCCTGCAACAGGATGTGCCCGGCTTCCGTTCGGTCCAGGTTGTCGTACTCGGTCACCGTCTCCCCATTCACCCGCACCACCACCCGGCGGTCCTTTACGAACAGCTGGAACAGATACCAGGACTCCGGCGGAATGTGCGGATACCTGGCCCGCTTCAGGCCATAGAGGGAGCCCGTCGGATACACGGCGCCTTCCACATCGTGCAGCTGAATTTCATAGTGGGCCTTGGCGCCGGAGCCCTCCGAGCGGAACAGGATGCCGCCATTCGAATGAAGCGAGGCGCGGACGTAGAGTTCCAGCGCGAAATCCTGAAAGCGTTCGCGCGTGGCCAGATGCCCCAGTCCGTCGGCGCGCAGTATGTCGCCGATCGGCGTCCACTTCGCCTTCCCTTCCTCGACCGTCCAGTTCGCGGCCAGGTGGGCCGCCTCCGTATAGAGGGGCTGCCAGGCCACCTTTCCCGGTAGTTCCCGGATTTGGAGGTTTCGGAAGCGGATGGGATAGGAAAGCGACTGCAGCCCGATGTGGCCCTGCCGCAGCCGGTGGGCCAGCGCGGGATTTTTCTCCACGTCCACGTCCTGGATCTTCTCCCAATTTGTCCACACCTGCAGGCGCGGCCAATCGAAAAGCACGCGGATGTCGTTCCACTCCCCCTTGGACTTCACATTGTTGGCGACCGGCGCGACCAGGGGAAAAATGGCGCCCATGCCCTCCGGCTTCGGCGCCTCGTTCTTGTGAAAGAGTTTGATGCAGAAGCCGGCGTCCTGCGCATTGCCATGGCGCGGCGCGTGAAGCAGCAGGCCGGAGTCGATCCAGCCCTTCACGAAAAACTCTCCCCGGAATTCAAAGTTCTCATACTGCCGGGACGTGCGCAGCCAGGTCGGCGAGTTAGCTGCCTCACTGACCACAATGGCGCCATCCTCCACGAAGAAAGAAGATTCCGGCCCGTCCACAACGTGCCATCCTTCCAGATTGCGGCCATTGAAAAGTGGGGTGAATCCGGAGGCGGGTTGGGCCGCGAGAACTGCGGCGGAAGCTAGAAATTGGCGGCGAAGCATTCTCTTCGCATCGTATCGCTAAACGCGCCAAGGGTGCGTTGTCATACATTGGATGGTCATGGAGAACATGATCGGCGTTTACGGGGAATGGGCGGCCAAAGTGGCGGCGGATCCGCCGCGGCTGTCCTTCCGCCGTCCGGAGTTTCAGGACCTCGCCGCCTGGCGCAACCGCGCGCACGACCGCTTCGTCGATGCCCTGCTCACCCCCGAACCCACCGGTACGCCAAAAGTCACCGTACAGCACCAGCGCGAGTTCGACGGACTATCGATCGAACATCTCAGCTGGCAGTTGCCCTACGGCCCCGCCACCGAGGCCCTCCTTCTAAAGCCCGCTGGCGCGAAGGGAAAGCTGCCCGGCGTCGTGGGACTGCACGATCATGGCGGCAACAAATACTTCGGCTGGCGCAAGATCACGAAGGCGACCAGCGACCCCCATCCGTTGATGGTCAAGCACCAGGAGCACTACTACAGCGGCCGTGCCTGGGCCAACGAACTGGCGCGCCGCGGCTACGCCGTACTGGTACACGATACGTTCACCTTCGGCAGCCGTCGCGTGCGACCGCAGGATGTGCCGAAGGTTCTCAAGGGCGATCTGGCCGAACGAAACCCGGAGGCGCCCGAGGAAATTGAGCGCTACAACCGATTTGCCGGAGCGCACGAGCACATCATGGCCAAGAGCCTTTTCAGCGCCGGTCTCACTTGGCCCGGTGTCTTCAGCTTCGAGGACCAGAAGGCGCTCGACTACCTCTGCTCGCGCCCTGATGTCGACGCCAGCCGGGTGGGATGCTGCGGCTTAAGCGGCGGCGGATTGCGCACCGTCATGCTCGCCGGCCTCGACCCGCGCATCAAATGCGCCTGCTGCGTCGGCATGATGACCACCTGGCGCGACTACCTGCTCAACAAGTGCCACACCCACACCTGGATGTGCTACGTCCCTGGCCTGCCGCGCGACCTCGATTATCCGGAGATCCTCGGCCTCAACGTGCCCAACGCCGTCATGGTGCTCAACAACAGCCAGGATCAGCTCTTCACGCTGCCGGAAATGGAGCGGGCCGACCGGATCCTCGGCGAGGTCTACCGCAAGGCCGGAGCCGCCGAGAAGTACAAATGCGGGTTCTATCCGGGCCCCCACAAGTTCGACGCCGATATGCAGCGCGATGCCTTCACCTGGTTCGATAAGTGGCTGAAGGGCTAGCAGCTACTTCCCCGCCCCGGCCCACTCCGGCCCGTTGAAGGAACGCCGGACAGCCCCGAAATAGATCACGGTCAATGCCGCCAGCGTTCCGGCCAGCGTCTTGCCCGCCAGGTCATTGGGCGGCATGATGAGGATGACGCACACGGCGAAGCCGTAAACGATCGCCACCAGGTTCACTGCCCTGCCCCACCGGCCAAGCGTCCACACCGACATGCGGGTCCAATCGCCGGCCGCGCGGCGCGCGCGGTACCCCAGCACGATCGGGATGATGTAAGCCAGGTACAGCGCCACCGTGCTGAGCGACGTCACAATGGGAACGATCCCCGTCCAGGCCATCGCCGCCAGGCTCGCCGCAACGATCGACCAGATGGCCGGACCCGGCGTCCCATGCGTCGGGTTCACGCGCTTGAACAGTTCCGCCATCGGCATCCCGTTATCCCGGGCCAGCGAGTAGACGGCCCGCGACGCCGAAGTGACGCAGGAAAGTCCGCAGAACCACATCGCCATCGATGCCAGCGCCGCCATCGCGTTGCCGAGCTTCGCTCCCAGCGCCGTCTGCAGGATCGCAATGGCGGCCGGGATCGGATTCCCGCCCGCATCCTTCGCGCCCAGAACACCGGGAATGCTCTGAATCCCCATCGTCAGCGCAATCAGCAGCAGGTAGCCCGCCACCCCAGCCACGCCCACCGAAAGCACCACGCCCCACGGCGCGGTCCGGCGCGGGTCGGAAGTCTCCTCGGCCATATGCGCGGAGGCGTCGAACCCCGTGTAGGTCCATTGCGCCTGCAACATGCCCAGCAGAAACGCCCACGCATACGGCGACCGGCCGTTCGAGTTCACCGCTTCGGTCAGAAAGCTCACCGGCTGCGTGGGCGCCAGGAGAAAGATGCCCCCTACAATCAGCGCAACCCCGGCAATGTGAATAATCACGCTCAAGTCGTTCAGCTTCGCCACCAGCCCCACGCCCCAGTGATTCAACGCTCCCTGCACGATCAACGTAAACGCAAACATCAGGAAAACGTTCAGATTGGTGGCGGGAATATCGAGAAAAGGCAGAATAAACTGCGCGCAACTGTAGTTGATTCCGGCCTGCGCGGCAATCAGTCCGATGATGTTCAACCAGGCGACAAACCACCCCGTCGCCGGCCCGCCGAGTGCCGCCGCCCAGTGGTACATGGCGCCGGAGGTAGGGTAGGCGGAACACAGTTCCGCCATCGACGCCGCCACCGTCAGCGTAAAGATCGTGGCGATCGGCCAGCCCAGCGTCATCTGCAGCGGTCCGCCCATCTCCAGTCCGTATCCATAAAGCGTCACGGCCCCCGTCAGAATCGAAATGATGGAGAACGAAATCGCGAAGTTGGAGAATCCGCCCATCGAGCGGAACAACTCCTGCGCGTACCCGAATTTCTTGAGGTCCTGATCGTCGTGCTGGGCCATAAGGAATTCTGTCAGTATAGCGGCAGCGCCAGAAATTCCTCGTCAAGATAGCGGTCCCCAACCTTCAACGCGCCGCGCTCGATTCCGTACGGACGGAACCCGAGCTTCACGTAAAGGCTGCGGGCCGCGGCCTGCGACTCCGAAACCGAAAGCAGGATCAACCGCAGTCCCGGAGCCGTACGCGCGATCCGGATCACCTCTACCAGCAGCGCCTTCCCGGCTCCATGACCGCGCAACGACGGCGCGACGTACATCCCCCAAATGTGCCCTTTATGGCGCCTCTTCTCGCGCCGGTCCCGATAGTATCCCGCCGTGCCGCACAGTTCCCCGTTGCAGAATGCGCCAGCGACAAACGCCTCCGTCGAAGACGCGCGCAGCCGCTCCTCCAGCGCGGCGAGTCCCATCCGGCGATGCTCATCGGCCGATTCCCCGAACGCCTCCGGGACCGCCGTCAGCGCCTCCAACCGCAGATTCCAGAACGCAGGTGCGTCAGCCTCGGTAAGCAGGCGGATCTCGTACATCTTTCTATCAGAATAAATCCGCCGCGCCGCTACCGCACAGGCTCCGCGGACAGTTCCCGCATGAAGTGCGTAACCTTCGGTGGGTAGTCCTTCGGGGCAGGATTATAGCGCTGGAGAATGCCCATCGCGCTTCGCCCGGCATAGAGCGGCGACTGCGCGAATCGCGACGCCACATACCGGATGCCCGCCTCAATCGATCGGAATCGCGTCCGGCCTGAGTTCCAGCCGAAAACGTTGTTCTTCTGGAAGTACTTCCCCCCGCTCGACTCTACCATCGAAATCGCCGGCAACAACCGCCAGTCGAGCCCATTCTGGTCCGCCGCGTTGATGAAGGAGAGCGAGAGCCGCTGCAGCGGGCTTTGGTAGTTGCGAAAGAACTTCTGAAGGCTGCGACAACGTGCATCCGCGTCGCAAGAGGAGACCGCCGGTTCGGCTCGGACGCCGGTGACGAGACCAGCGGAAAGACATGCTCCGAGTACTAGGCGACTCACCCTGTCGGTCCAAGGTGACATGGTCTCCATGGTAATACACCACGCATGACATATGTACAGCAGAGAAGCTTTCTGCTACGTTGAGGAAGAGCGTCCGGACTCACTTCTAATGCGCGTTTTTTGCCCCCTGTTTTTCCTAACTCTTTCCGCCCTGCTGGGCAATCCGCAGTTGGCCATCGTATTGAATTCGGGGGAGGGCACCCTGTCGGTCATCGACACGAAGACGTTCACCGAGTCCCAGCGCCTCCGTATCGGCAAGGAACCCCATCATCTGATGGCGACTCCGGATGATCAGTACCTCATCATCGCCAACGCGGCTTCGGACAATCTAGTCTTCCTCGACCGCACGACGGGCGCCGTCAAGCATCGCGTCAAGCGCATCTCCGACCCCTATCAGATCGGTTATTCCCCGGACCGGAAGTGGTTCGTCTCTGTTTCGCTGCGCCTGGACCGCGTCGACATCTACCGGCCGGACGGCTTTCAACTCGTCAAGCGCCTGCCGCTGCCCGACGCACCGTCTCACATGGCCTTCTCCAACGATTCCAAGTTCGTCTTCGTCACCCTCCAAGAGTCGAACGAGATTGCCGCCGTCGACTTGGCGAGCCAGTCCGTCGCCTGGAAAATGAACGTCGGCAAACAGCCGGCTGGAATCCAACTCACGCCCGATGGCAAGTACTTGCTGATCGGCATCCTCGGCGAGGACTTCGTCGAGGTCATCGATTGGAAGGCCCGCAGGCAGCACAAGAAGATCGTGACCGGCAAGGGCGCGCACAACTTCGTCCGCCTCGGGGACGGCAGGCATATCTTCGTCTCTAACCGGGCGGAGAATACCATCTCCAAGATCGATATGCAGACCCTTGCGGTGGTCGACACCTACCGCGCTCCGGGCGGGCCGGACTGCATGGACATCACCGCCGACCGGCGCTATCTGTGGATGACCTCCCGCTGGGCGCGCAAGGTATCCGTGCTCGACCTGCAAACGAAGAAGATCGTGAAACAGATTCGCGTTGGCCGCTCCCCCCATGGGATATATCTCGCTTCTCACGCGCCTCGCCTGTAGCTCCGTCCTGCTGGCGGGGGCGTGCGAGAAAACGCTCTATCTAACGATCGATACCGGTTCGATGGGGCCGGCCGAGCAGATCGCCGCGGTTCTGCGAAAACATAACGTGAAGGCCACTTTCTTCGTGGCCAATGAACGGACCACCCGCGGCGATATGTCGATGGACCCCGCCTGGGCCCCATTCTGGAAGCGGCTGGCGTCCGAAGGCCACGCCTTCGGCAACCACACCTACCGGCACTGGTACTTCCGGCAGGACCTGCCGGGCGGGCGCGTTCTCTACGCTGGAAAGAAGGGGCAACGGGAGCGGCTGGACCGCGCCGGCGTCTGCCGGGAACTGGAACGCTCTGCCCTCGCGTTTGAAGCCCTCACCGGCCGCCGTTACGATCCCATCTGGCGGGCCCCCGGCGGCAGGACGACGCCTTTTTCGCTGCGGGCCGCCAGCTCCTGCGGCTACCCGGAGCACGTCGGCTGGTCCCCGGCCGGCTTCCTCGGCGATGAGTTGCCCTCGGACCGCTATCCCAACCATCTGCTCCTCCGCAACGCCGTCCGCGATCTGCGCGATGGCGATGTCCTGCTCATGCATCTCGGCATCTGGTCGCGCAAGGACCCCTTCTGGCCAGTGCTCGATCCGCTGTTGACCCAGCTCAAGGCCAAAGGCTTCTGCTTTGCCACCATTCCCGAACGGCGGGGAACGGGGCAATGACCGAGTGGTTCGACCAGTCTCAGCAGTGGCTGTTTGAGAACGCCGTGCAACCCGTACTATTTCGCTTCGGCTGGATGAGCTACGACGAAACGGCCTTCGAGTGGACCTATCTGTTTCTCCTCGGCCTCGTGCAGGTGGTCGCGCTCTGGTTGATCATCCGGCCCCTGGAGTTGTGGCTACCTGTCGAGCGCTGGGACGATCGAAAGGCCACTCGCGTCGACGTCGTCTATACGCTCCTCGCGCGCCTTGGCGTTCTGCCCATATTCTTCTTCATTCTCCTGACGCCGCTTTTTGACTCGATCAATGGCGAACTCCGCATGGCCGGCTTCGTCCCGCCCGCCTTCGAACACCCGGCCATCTATCTCCTTCTGCTCGACTTCTCCGACTACTGGCGGCACCGCTTCGAACACCGCTTCCAAACTTGGTGGGCGCTCCACGCCGTCCACCACTCCCAACGCAAGATGACCTTCTGGACCGATGAGCGCGAACACCTCCTCGGCCAGCTGATCGCCGCCTTCTTTCGGGCCGCGATCGGACTCGCCATCGGCGCTCCGCCGGCCGCCTTCCTCACCGTCACGCTCCTCACCGCCGCCATTGAGAGCTTTTCCCATGCCAACGTGAAACTCTCCTTCGGCCCCATCGGCGACCGCCTCGTCGTCAGCCCCCTGTTCCACCGCGTCCATCACGCCATGCACACCGGACACGAAGGGCCCGCCCGCGGCTGCAACTTCGCCTCCGTCCTGCCCGTCTGGGATGTGCTATTCGGCACCGCCAACTTCTCCAGAAGCTTCGAGTCCACCGGCATTGCCGACCAACTCACCGGGCGCGACTATGGCGATGGCTTCTGGCGCCAGCAGTGGTTCGGTCTCCGCCGCATGCTGCGCTGGAACGACGCCCCCTGATCCCGCCCCCAGCCGGGCCTGTGACACCATGGTCAGATTCCCATGCGTGCCTTCCTCCTCTTCCTGTCCACCCTGGCCATTGCCGCCGGGCAGAATTCGCCGCAACCGAACGCCGTCCGGGAGCAGTACACCAAGTATGAGTACATGATCCCCATGCGCGACGGCGTCAAGCTCTACACCGCGGTCTACAAGCCGAAGGAACCCGGCCGCAAGTACCCCATTCTGCTCACACGGACCCCCTACAGTTGCCAGCCCTACGGCAGTGACCAGTACCGGACGGCGCTCGGGCCTTCCGAACTCCTCCAGAAAGCCGGCTACCTCTTCGTTTATCAGGACGTGCGCGGACGATACAAAAGCGAGGGAGCCTTCGAACAGGTCCGCCCGCACAAACCAGTGAAGTCCGGCCCGAGGGACATTGACGAGTCCACCGACACCTACGACACCGTCGAGTGGCTCATCCGGAATCTTCCCGACAACAATGGCCGCGTCGGCATGTGGGGCATCTCCTACCCGGGCTTCTACACCACCATGGGAATGGTGGACGCGCATCCGGCCGTCAAGGCCGTCTCGCCTCAGGCGCCGGTCGGCGACTGGTTCATCGGCGACGACTGGCGCCACAATGGCGCCTTCTTTCTCGCGCACGCCGTGCGGTGGATGTACTCCAACGATAAGGACACCCAGGCCAATCCCACCGAGGTCCGGAAGAACCCCGACTATCCGGCGCCAGACGGCTACTCCCTCTTCCTGAAGCTCGGAACCATCGAGGAAATCAACGAGCAGTTACTCAAGAACCGGGTCCCTTACTGGCGCGAACTCACCGAAAACTCCACTTACAACGAATTCTGGAAGGCCAGAGACGTCACCCGCCATCTGAAGAGCGTCCGTCCCGCCGTCATGACCGTCGGTGGCTGGTTCGACGCCGAAGATCTCTACGGTGCCTTGGAAACTTACCGGAAAACCGAATCCGGCAGCCCCGGCATTGACAACATCCTCGTCATGGGGCCGTGGTCGCACGGCCAGTGGAGCAATGGAGACGGCGATCAACTGGGCGATGTTCCCTTTCACCAGAAGACCTCCCGCTGGTACCGCGAACACGTCGAGTTCCCCTTCTTCGAACGCCTGCTGCGGGAGGAGAAGCCCGCCGGCCTCGCCGAGGCCATCGTCTTTGAAACAGGCGCCAACATCTGGCGGCACCTCGACGCCTGGCCGCCGAAGAACGCCTCTCCCAGAACCCTCCATCTGCAGGGCGACGGGCGGCTCGGCTGGAACCCGAGTTCACGCGGCGGTTTCGCCGAGTATGTCAGCGACCCGGCGCGCCCCGTGCCCTCGGTGCCCTACATCACCAACACCATGACCACCGACTATATGCTCTACGACCAGCGCCACGCCGCCACTCGCCCCGATGTGCTGGTCTTTGAGATGCCGGAACTCGCCGAAGACCTCACCGCCGCCGGGCCCATCGACGTGCAGTTGAACGTCTCCACCACTGGCACCGATTCCGACTTCGTCGTCAAGCTGATCGACGTCTACCCCAACGACTTCCCCGACCCCGACCCCAACCCGAAACGAGTCAAAATGGGCGGCTATCAGCAGTTGGTCAGAGGGGAGCCGTTCCGCGGCAAATTTCGCAAAAGCTTCGAGAAGCCGGAGCCGTTCCCGCCCGGCCAGATGGAGACCATCCGCTTCACCATGCCCGACATCTTCCACACCTTCCGCCGCGGGCACAAGGTCATGGTGCAGATCCAGAGCTCCTGGTTCCCGCTCGTCGATCGCAATCCACAACAGTTCCTCGATATCGCCAAGGCGAAACCAGGCGACTTCGTAAAGGCGACGCAGCGCGTCTACTTCGGCCCCGTCGGCGGCAGTTCCCTCACCCTCCGCGTGGTCAACCGCTGACCGGCAACTCTTACACCCCCGCCTGCTCGAAGATCGCCTCCGAACGCCGGCGAATTTCGGCGGCCAGTTCCGCCGGGTCCGCCTGCTGATACTTCGGCAGGAACAGCTCAACGGAAATCGGTCCGGAGTAGCCGCGCGCGGCCAACTTGCGCAGAATCGCCGCCAGCGGCGCAACCCCCTCGCCTGGGATGACGCGAGTCTGTAGGTCGAGCAACTCTCGCGGCATGTCCGGCGTGTCGTTCAGATGCGCATGCAGAATCTCTCCCGGCCGGATATCGTCCATATCCTCCAACCGGCTCGGGCCCGCCCAGAAGTGGTAGCAATCGAATACGATGCCAAACGCCGGATGCGCCGCGCGCCGGTGCAGGTGCAGCGCCGTCGGCAACGCCGCCAGGTACGAAGAGTTACGCACGAACTCGGCTCCCACCTTCAGCCGGAACTGCCGGGCCACGTCGGCGACGCGGCGGATGTTGTCCACCCCGGCGTCGTAGTCGGCCGCCGTATGCTTCGCCGTCGTCACGCAGGGCGAATAAACGATCGGCGCCCCAAGCGCCGCAAACTGCTCGCAGCGCCGCTTGAACTTCTCCAGATTCTCCGCGAACTTTGGATTCGGGTCCCACAACCCCATCACACCCGTCGCGGCGCAGACCACCGTCAAGCCGTTATCGTCGATGATCCGCCGGGCTTCGGCCAGCGTCCCGGTCTTCAGAAAATCATCAAGCAGTCCGGAGACCGGTTCCACATGCCGGATGCCGGCGCGGGCCCACCCTTCCAGTGATCCGCGAAAGCCGGCTCCGGCCGAGGTGAATTGGTGCATGCTGAGCGTCATTTTGCGCGCCGCTGCCAGCGGCAGAGCAGCGGCGGCCGCAATCGGCGTCCCAAGTACAGCTCGGCGTGGCAACATCCCAATTACCATATCGCTTTCTTTAGGGACCCATGAAGCGCGTATCATTTGAAGACGATGCACACGCGACGCCACTCCGTGTGGGGGACGATCCTGTTCGCAACCACCCTCGCCGTTGGACTGTCCGCTTCCAACGCCCCGGAGATCCTCGCGCGCCGCTGCGCCGCATGCCACGGCGCCGTCCGGCAGATGGCCAACCTGCGCCTCGACACCGCGGACGCAGCCAATCGCGCCGCAAAGCGCGTCCTGGAGATGACCGCCGCCGGCAAAATGCCGCCCTCCGGCAGGCTCCCTGCCGAGGAGTTGGACGCAATCCGCCAGTGGGCCGGAACCGTCCGCCCATGGTCGTTCACACCGGTTCGCCGTCCAGCCACGCCGCCCGGCGCGCACCCGGTGGACCATTTCATCCGCCGCCAATTGGCCGCCCGGCAACTCACCCCATCCCCGCAGGCCGACCGCCGGACCCTCGCGCGCCGCCTCCATCTCGACCTTACCGGACTCATCCCGCACCCCGAAGACGTCGAAGCCTTCGTCCGCGACACGCGGCCCGGCGCCTACGAACGCCTCGTCGACCGCCTCCTCGCCT
>CAZWDD010000079.1:0-15719 GCA_964632345.1 uncultured Solibacteraceae bacterium
GTTCACTTCGAAACCGACCCCGCCCTCGACGCCGCCCGCCGCGACTTCTCCATCAACGGCCTCTTCTACGATCCCCAAACCCGCCAGGTCATCGACTTCGTCAATGGCCAGCACGACCTCGATCACAAACTTATCCGCGCCATCGGCGACCCCGCCGCCCGCTTCGCCGAGGACCACCTCCGCCTTCTCCGCGCCGTCCGCTTCGCCGCCCGCTTCTCCTTCGATATCGAACCCGCCACCGCCGCCGCCATCCGCAACCACCGCCATCTCATTTCTAACGTCGCCCCCGAACGCATCCGCGACGAACTCACAAAAATCCTCACCGAAACCCACCCCCATCGCGGCTTCGAACTCCTCGACTCCCTTGGCCTCCTCGAAATCCTCCTCCCCGAAGTCAAAGCCATGCAGGGCGTCGAACAGCCGCCCGACTTCCACCCCGAAGGCGACGTCTGGACCCACACCCTCCTCATGCTCGACGGCCTCCGCCAGCCCTCCCCCACCCTCGCCTGGGCCGTCCTCCTCCACGACGTCGCCAAGCCCCCCACCTTCCAGAAAACCGACCGCATCCGCTTCAACGGCCACGCCGAACTCGGCGCCAAAATGGCCGTGCAAATCCTCAACCGCCTTCGCTGCTCCGCCGCGGAGGTCGAAAGGGTCCGTGACCTCGTCGCCCAGCACCTGAAGTTCATCGAGCTCCGCAACATGCGCGAAAGCACACGCAAACGCTTCCTCCGCCAGGACCTCTTCCCCGAACTCCTCGAACTCCACCGCCTCGACTGCCTCTCCTCCCACCGCAACCTCGACATCTATGACGAGTGCACCCGCCTGTTGAACGAGCTCCCCGTCGAAGCCCTCCGCCCGCCACGCCTCCTCTCCGGCCACGACCTCATGGCCCTCGGCGTCCCCGCCGGCCCGGAAATCGGCCGCATCCTCCGCCTCCTCGAGGACGCGCAACTCGAAGGCGCCATCTCCACTCCCACCGAGGCGCGCGCTCTCGCCGCCGCCGAACTCGCCCGCTCTACCCCGCGCTGACTACTCCGCCCCGCGGCACTGTGCCCAACTTTTCGCGCAGGTCGTCGAGCAGCGCCTGCTGCCCGTGCAGGCTCCGCAGCCCAGCCGGCACCGTCACAATCGACAGCCGGTGTCCCAGCGGCCCCAGCATCGTCGGCAACTCGTCGGCGTCCATAATGAGCACGCTGTACCCGCGCGCCCGCGCGAACGCTATCAACTCCTCCCCGCGCAGCCCCTGCGCCCCCGCCCATCGCGCCGTGTGCACCCGGCACCCCGGAAAGCAGTGCTCCAATCCCTCCGGCAATAAACCGTCAATCAATATAAACATATGCCGCCATTCTACGCCTACTGGCAGCCCTGCGGCGCCCCCGCCCCTACAGCGCCAGCTTCGGCGCCATCATCCACTTCAACACCCCGCGCGGCTGCACGCCCATCTCCGGCAGGTCGATCCGCACCATCGCGCCCTTCTTGAAATCCACCCGCAGCTCCGGCGCACCCAGCAGATAACCCGTGAATAGCCCCATGTGCGGCTCGTGCCCCACCAGCAGCACGCTCGGCTCCCCACGCAGCGTCCGCAACTCCGCCCACGTCTCCAACGGCGATGCCATCGGCGTCAGCTTTCCAGACGGCGACAACTCGTCCACATACCCCAGCACCTCGGCGGCAATCTCCGCCGTCTGCCGCGCCCGCACGTACGGACTGGTCACGATCAGCGACGGGTCCACTCCCGCCACCCTCGCCCGCTTCAGGATTTCCCGTAAACGCTTCACGCCTTCCGCGGTCAGCGTCCGCTCGGCATCCGCCTTCCCTGGTCGAAGGTCCTCGGCGATGCCATGCCGGAGGAGGTAGATTTGCATAGAACTCGAAAGTCTCTCTAATTCTGTCATACTCACTGCTTTCCCATGCATGCAGCCCTTGAGCGCCGCCACTGGCCACTCCTCGCCGCCGGCGCCGCACTCGCCCTCAGCCCTGTTTCCATTGCCCTCTCCCAGTTGGCCCTCGCCGCAGCCATCCTGCTCACCCTCCCCCAATGGCGCCGCGCCCAATACCCCCCCGGGGCATTGCTTCTCCTCTTCTTCTTCGCCTGGACTCTCCTCGCCGCCGCTCTCTCCGCCGACCCTCCTGCCGCATGGCCGCAACTCCGCAAGTTCTACGTCTTCCTCATCGTCCCCGCCCTCGCCGCCGCTCTCCCCTCCGCCGCCCCCGTCCGCTCCATCCTCGCCTCCCTCACCATTGGCGGCGCCCTCTCCGCCCTCTGGGGCCTCGTGCAGTACGCTCGCAAATTCGCTGCCGCTAAGGCCGCTGGCGTTGACTTCACCAGTGCCTACATCGCCGACCGCATCACCGGCTTCATGTCCCATTGGATGACCTTCGGCGGCACCATCATGGCCGTCTTCCTCCTCGCCGCCGCCTTCCTCCTCTTCCGACGCCCCCGTCCCTGGGCCGCCGCTCCCCTCCTCCTCCTCTTCGCCGCCGCACTCTTCCTCGGCTGGACCCGCGGCATCTGGATCGGCTGCTTCGCCGGCATCCTTTACCTCGTCTGGTCCTGGCGCCGCATGCTCGTCATCGCCCCGCCGTTATTGGCCATCGCCGCCGTGGCCGTCATGCCCCAACCCGAACAGGATCGCGTCCTGTCCATCTTCCAGCCCCGCGGCGAAACCGATTCCAACAGCCACCGCATCGCCCTCTTCCGCACCGGCATCGAAATCATTAAGACCCATCCCCTCACCGGCGTCGGCCCCGAACAGGTCCAGCGCAACTTCGACCGTTTCGCCCCCGCCGACATCCCCCGCCCCTTCCCCGTCTCCTGGTGGTACGGCCACCTCCACAACATCTACATCCACTACTCGGCCGACCGCGGTATCCCCGCCATGCTCGCCATCGTCGGCTTCTTCGCCCTCTCCTTCGTCACCGCCGCCCGCGCCGCCCGCCACGCCACCGGTGACCGCCAGTGGATCCTCCACGGCATCGCCGCCTTCCTCGCCGCCCTCCTCGTCACCGGCATCTTTGAGCACAACCTCGCCGACAGCGAGATCCTCATGCTCTCGCTCGGCCTCGCCACTCTCGGCAGCCGTGCCGCTGCCGATCCGGTATAATACCCATACGGGGTATATATCCAGATGCATCACGTCAACATCGCAATCGAAGGCATGCACTGCCAGGCCTGTGTCGCCCGTGTCCGCCGCGCGCTTGAGAAGCTCGACGGCCTCACCATTCACGAAATATCGATAGGATCGGCCTCCGTCGATACCGCCGATCCCGCCGCCGCACTCGCCGCCGTCTCCTCCGCCGGCTATCCGGCGCAGCGCGCCTGATGGCCTCCGAAACCACCGATATACCCATACGGGGTATGACGTGCGACGCCTGCGTGCGCCACGTCCACCGCGCCCTTACCGCCGTCGACGGCGTCACCGAGGCAGCCGTTGATCTCTCGGCCCACCGCGCCACCGTCACCTTTGACGCCGCCCGCGTCGAACTCCCCCGGCTCCACGACGCCATCCATGCGGCCGGCTACGAGGTCGGCGCCCCCGCCGTCCCCACCCTGGTCCAACTCGCCCCCCCAAAACCGCCCGCCACCCAAACCCTCACCCTCCCCGTCCACGGCATGACCTGTGCCGCCTGCGTCGGCCACATCGAAAAGGCCCTGCTCAAAACCCCAGGCGTCACCGCCGCCGAGGTCAACCTCCTCGCCAACGAAGCCCGCGTCTCCTTCCTTCCCAGCCAGGCAAACCCGGACACCCTCCAACAGGCCATCGTCGAGTCCGGCTACGAGGTCCCCACGCAGTCCGTCATCCTCCCAATCCACGGCATGACCTGTGCCGCCTGCGTCGGCCACGTCGAAAAAGCGCTGCTGAAGACACCCGGCGTCACCGCCGCCGAAGTCAACCTCCTCGCCAACGAGGCCCGCGTCACGTTTTACCCCCACCTCGCCACCCTCGCCGCGCTCAGACACGCCGTCGTCGAGGCCGGCTACGAAGTCCCCGCCGAAGCCGCACAGGCGCAGGAGCCTCCCGACGAATACCCCGCCGTTCGCCGCCAGGCGTTCACCTCTCTCGCCCTCGGCGGCATCGTCATGGCCTCCATGCCCTTCGCCGGGCACGACTCCGCCGCCTCCAAATGGGCCCAGCTCGCCGCCGCCCTCTTCGTGATGCTCGGGCCCGGCCGCCATTACTACACCCGCGCCGCCGCCGGCCTCCTCCACCGCCGCTTCGACATGAGCACGCTCATCGCCGTCGGCACCGGCTCGGCCTTCCTTTATTCGCTCGCCGCAACACTCCTCCCGCACGCCTTCCACGCCCGCGGCCTCATGCCCGACGTCTATTACGAGGCCGTCATCTTCATCCTCGCCCTCGTCCTCACCGGCCGCATGTTCGAAATCCGCGCCCGCCGCGAAACCACCGCCGCCCTTCGCCAACTTGCCAACCTTCAGCCACCCACCGCCATCGTCCTCCGCAACGGCGAACCTGTCGAGGTTCCCATCCATGAAGTCGGCTCCGGCGACATCGTCCGCATCCATCCCGGTGCCCGCATCCCCGTCGACGGCGTCATCGCCTCCGGGCGTTCCGCCGTCGATGAGTCCATGCTCACCGGCGAGCCCATACCCGTCCCCAAGCAGCCCGGCGACCGCCTCAGCGCCGGCACCGTCAACGGCACCGGCTCCATTGACCTGCGTGTCATCGCGACCGGCGACGCCACTGTCCTCGCCCAAATCGGCCGCTTAATGCGCCAGGCGCAATCCACCCGCGCGCCGCTGCAGAAGCGCGCCGACCAAGTCAGCGCCGTCTTCGTGCCGGCCGTGCTCCTCCTCGCCGCCCTCACCGGCGCCGGGTGGCTCGCCTCCGGCGCCGGCGCCGGCCGTGCGCTTTCCGCCGCCGTCGCCGTCCTCATCATCGCCTGCCCCTGCGCCATGGGCCTCGCCATCCCCGCCGCCGTCATGGTCGCCACCGGCCGCGCCGCCTCCCTCGGCGTCCTCATCAAGGGCGGCGACGCGCTCGAACGCCTCGCCTCCATCCAGACCATCGTGCTCGATAAGACCGGCACCATCACCGTCGGCCGCCCTACCGTCACCAGCTACTCCGGAAGCCCCGAGGACCTCCCGCTCATCGCCGCCGTCGAGTCCCGCAGTGAACACCCGCTCGCCCAGAGCATCCTCCGCTTCAACTCCCAGCCCCTCCCCACCGTCTCCCGCTTTGAGTCGGTTCCGGGCCAGGGCGCCATCGGACTGGTCAACGGCCATGAGGTCCGCGTCGGACGCCCGGCATGGCTGGGGTTTTCCAGCACTTCGCCAGTCGCCGCCTCCATCGACGGCCGTCCCGCCGGCACATTCGAAATTGACGATCCCATCCGCCCCACCTCCCCGCAGGCCATCGCCGCCCTCCACCGCATGGGCCTCCGCGTCGAAATGCTCACCGGCGACCGGGCCGACGCCGCCCGTCGTATCGCCGAGGCCGTCGGCGTCGACGAGGTGCTCGCCGAACTCCTCCCGGCCCAGAAGCTGGAAGCCATCCGCTCCCGCCAGCGCGATGGCCGCAAAGTCGCAATGGTCGGCGACGGCGTCAACGACGCGCCAGCACTCGCACAGGCCGATGCCGGCCTCGCCATGGCCTCCGGCGCCGGCGTCGCCGTCGAGGCCGGTGACGTCACCCTCCTCCGCAACGATCTGACCGCCGCCGTCGACGCCATCCGCCTCTCTCGCCAGACCGTCCGCATCATGCGCCAGAACCTCTTCTGGGCCTTCTGCTACAACGCCGCCGGCATTCCCATCGCAGCCCTCGGCCTCCTCAACCCCATCCTCGCCAGCGCCGCCATGGCCTTCAGTTCCCTCAGCGTACTCGCCAACAGCCTGCGTCTCCGGAGATTCTCATGACCCCCAATCCCGCCGCCCTCAAGCGGCTCAAACGCATTGAAGGCCAGGTTCGCGGCCTGTCCAAAATGGTCGAGGACGGCCGCTACTGCATGGATATTCTCATGCAGATTGCCGCCGTCCAACAGGCCCTGCGCGGACTCAGCCGCGAACTCATGCACAAACATCTGGAGCACTGCGTTCACGACGCCGTCGCCAAAGGCGACAAGCAGAAGGAGGGCGAACTCTACAACGAGATGCTCGACCTCATCTACAAATACGGCCGTTAAACCGCGCCTTAGCTTTCGGCGATCACCACCGTCTGCATCACGTCGCCCTGCTGAATGGCGTCCACCACTTCCAGCCCGCTGGTTACTTTCCCGAATACCGTGTGTTTCCCGTTCAGCCACGGACACGGCACATGCGTGATGAAGAACTGGCTGCCGTTCGTTCCCGGACCGGCGTTCGCCATGGAGATCACTCCGCGCTCATGCGTGTTCGGGTTCCCCGCGAACTCGTCTTCAAAGCGGTAGCCGGGGCCGCCGCGGCCGCTGCCCGTCGGGTCCCCGCCCTGCACCATGAAGTCCGGAATCACGCGATGGAAAACGATCCCATCGTAAAATCCGTCCTTCGCCAGAAAGACGAAGTTGTTCACCGTCTTCGGCGCGGAAGCCGCGTCGAGTTGCAGCGTGATCACGCCGCGGTTGGTCGTGATCGTCGCCGTGTAGCTCTTGGCCGGGTCGATGACCATGGCCGGGTAGGATGCGTATTGCTTCATAAGAGTTCCTCTCGTTTGGCGCGTTCCAGCGCCTTCACTATGTCGGAGACGTTCTGCGCCCGGTGGCGATCCACGATCAACAGCGCGTCTTCCGTCTCCACCACCACCAGATCTTTCACGCCCACCAGCGCCACCAGTTTCTTCGGTACGTCCACGTAGCAGCCGTCGCTCAGCTCCGTTAGTACATCGGCCGAACGCAGCACGTTCGAGTGCACGCCGCGCGCCTCCAGTTCGTAGACCGCGTTCCAGCTCCCCACGTCGTTCCAACCGAACTCATCGCAGGCGATGCCATAAACGCGCGCCGACTTCTCCAGAATCCCGTAGTCCACCGATACGTTCTCGCACTCCGGAAACAGCGCCGCCAGCTTCTTCTTGAAGGTCCGGGAGCCGAACTCCGGCAGCTTCGCCAGCGTCTCGGCCGTCGCCGGCAGATGCTCGCGCAGTTCATCCATAAACACGCTCGCCCGCCAGAAGAACATCCCCGCGTTCCAGTAATAAGTCCCCGCCGCCACAAACTCCTTGGCCGTCTCCAGGTTCGGCTTCTCGGCGAACCGCTGGATCTTCAGCGCCTGCGTGGCGCCCGCCGTCGTGCCAAAGGGAAACTCGATGTAGCCGTAACCGGTCTCGGCCCAGCGCGGCTGAATGCCCAGCACGCAGATCTGGCCCTTCCGCGCCGATTCCAGCGCCGGGCGCACCAGCCGCAGATACCGCGCCGGCTTCTCGATCACATGGTCCGCCGGGAAGACGCCCATCACCGCTTCCGGGTCCTTCCGCTCCAGAATCTGCGCCACCAGCGCGATCGCCGGCGCCGTGTTCCGCTGCACCGGCTCGGCGATGATCTGCTCCTTCGGCACCTCGGGCAGCTGCTTCACGATCGTGTCCCGCAGGAACTCGTTCGTGATGATCCAGACCCGCTCCGGCGCGATCACCGGCCGCAGCCGGTCCACCGTCTGCTGAATCAGCGAGCGTTCGCCGCCAAAGGCCAGCACCTGCTTGGCCGAACGCTTCCGGGACCGCGGCCAGAAGCGCGTCCCTCTCCCGCCCGCCAGAATCAGGGCGTATTGATGATCGGACTTAGCCATAACTTAGTAACCCAAAGGATAGGACTTGATCAGCATGAACGTGCGGCTCCAGCGCGTCTTCGAGAAGAAGTTCGTCACCAGGTTCAGCACCTGCTCCACCGAGTAGCTCGCCAGATGCTCCGTCGACGCCTCGAACGACCACCAGATGATCAGCGGCTTGCCGATGATGTTCTCGCGCGGCACCAGGCCCCAGTAGCGCGAATCGTCCGAGTTCTCGCGGTTATCGCCCATGCAGAGATAGAACCCCTGCGGCACGGTCAACACGCCGTCCTTCACGTTGTCCCGCAGCATCTCCGCCCCGCGCGGATAGACGTAGGAGGGCGACACCGCCGGGAAGTTCGCCGCATACGGATCCAGGTTCGGCCCAACGAACTGCGCATACGGCTCTTCGGTCGGCTTCCCGTTCAGGATCAGCTTCTTATCCACAAACTGGATCTTGTCGCCCGGAATGCCGATCACCCGTTTCACATAGGGCATGTTGATGTTCAATGGATATCGGAACACCACCACGTCCCCGCGGCGGACATCGGAATAGGGCAGAAAGTACTTCGTCACCGGGCCGGGCGGCGAATACGGAATCGTGTCGACGATAAGGTGATCGCCCGTCATGATGGTGGACTCCATCGACGCCGTCGGCACCACAAACGGCTGCGCCACCATCGAGGTGAACCAGACCAGCAGAACAATGTTAAACGCCCAGTCGGCGATCCATTGCCGTTCGGGCGGCGGAGAGGGAGTTTTCTTTTTGAAGAACATTCAGTCTTTCGAAGGATACCCTTGGATCAATTGGAAAGTGCGCCGCCACCGGGTCTTCGTGAAGAAGTTACGGAACAGGTCGGTGACATGTTCCATCGATGGCGTCGAGGACTGCAGCCGGTGTGTAGGCGCGTCATAAGACCAGTAGATGATGAGCGGTTTGCCGATGATATTCTCCCGCGGCACAAAGCCCCAGTAGCGGGAGTCGAGCGAATGGTCGCGGTTGTCGCCGAGCGCGAAGACGGCGTTGTCCGGCACGACGATTTCGCCATTGACCACATGCTTTTCAAGCATCGTACGCGCGCCTTCGTCAATGGAGGTGTTCGGCTCGGAGGGGAACGTATCGCGGTAGGAATCGAAGAAGCCGCTCTTGTGATATTTGTAGGGCTCCTCGATTGGCGTGCCGTTGCGGTAGACCTGTTTGTTCTCGATGCGGATGCGGTCGCCGGGCACGCCGATTACGCGCTTGACGAAGGTGTATTGCAGATCGGTAGGCCAGCGGAAGACGATGATGTCGCCCCGCTTGGCTTCGCTGTAAGGCAGCAGGTAGCGGCTGATGGGGCCGGGCGGGGAGTAGGTAAGCTTATCCACCAGCAGATGGTCGCCGATCAGCAGCGAGTCCTCCATCGATCCGGTCGGAATGACGAAGGCCTGCACGAGCGTCGTGGTGCCGAACAAGAGAAGAAGAATCGTGACGGTCCATTCGGCGATGGCGTTGCGCTCGGGCTCGCGAGGCTCAACCGGCACCGGCGCCTCGGGAACAGGCACGGCCGCTGCATCAGCGGCGGCGTTCT
This sequence comes from uncultured Solibacteraceae bacterium, assembly GCA_964632345.1. Classification (GTDB taxonomy): domain Bacteria; phylum Acidobacteriota; class Terriglobia; order Bryobacterales; family Bryobacteraceae. The sequence continues at coordinate 9,265 of CAZWDD010000079.1, forward strand.
CCTGGGCGGCGTCGCCCTCTGTGGTGGGAATGGACACGTAACTCCTTCTGATTTTAGCCGACTCAGCGGCGCGGACTATTCAAACAGCCAGTAGCGCAGGTAGCGGAACAGTTCCACGAGGGCGATGATCAGGTTGACGGCGCCGAGTCCGCTGATGGCGCCGCGGAACCACGGACTCAGCCAGACGCCGTTCCACCCCTCGCGGTAGGTGGCGAACAGATTGCTGTCCCAGCCGTCCATCCAGGGATAGACGACCAGGAAGGCGCCCAGCTCAAAGCAGAGGATGATCCACGCCAGGCCGGAGAACATGGCGAGCCAGGAGCGGCGGCGGGGCGGCGGGGGCGGGGCTTCGACGGCCGGGGGAGGCGGCGGCGGGGGCGGCGGAAAGGTCAACGGCCCGCCTCCGCGAAGAGGCTGCGCTGCGCGCGTTCGCGGACAGGCGCATAGGTCATCCGGTGCTCGGGCGTGGGGCCAAGCCGGTCGAGCCCGGCCAGATGCTCCGGCGCGCCGTAGCCTTTGTTGCTGGCCAGGCCATAGCCCGGATAGCGGAGGTCGAGGTCGCGCAGCAGCGCATCGCGGGAGGTCTTGGCGAGGATGGAGGCGGCGGCAATGGAGCGGGAGAGGGCGTCGCCGCGGATGATGGCGCGCTGGGGGAGCGGAAGGTCGACGGTGGCGGCGTCAACCAGCAGAAAGTCGGCCGGAACGGACAAGGCCTCGACGGCTCGCCGCATGGCGAGCCGCGAGGCCTGGAGGATGTTGATGCGATCGATTTCAGCGGCCGTTGCAACGGCGACGGCATACGCGGAGGCCCGATCCCGGATGAGCACAGCCAGAGCCTCGCGGCGCTCGGCGGAGAGCGCCTTGGAGTCGTTCAACCCTGGAATCGGGCGCTCCGGATGGAGGATGACAGCGGCCGCGTAGACGGGTCCGAACAGGCAACCGCGCCCGGCTTCATCGACGCCGGCAATGGCGACAAATCCGGCCAGGCTCGCCTCTCGCTCCAGATCCATCGAGCAGCGGCGCGAGGACGCAGAGCGGCCCCTCCGCTCCGCGGCGAGGGATTTGGAGAGCTTCGTCGTCGTTCGCAAGGCCGGTACCGTGGAAGCGGGACGGACTTGCTTAGTCGCGCTCTTTCAGGCGGGCCGCCTTGCCGCGGAGGCCACGGAGGTAGTAGAGCTTGGCGCGCCGGACCTGGCCGCTGCGAACCACCTCAATCTTGCTGACCACGGGCGCGTGGAGCGGGAAGATGCGCTCAACGCCGGTGCCGAAGCTCAGCTTGCGGACGGTGATGGTTTCGCTGACGCCGCTGTTGTTGCGGGCGATATAGGTGCCTTCGAAAATCTGGATGCGTTCCTTGTCGCCTTCCTTGATCCGGACGTGCACTTTGAGCGTGTCGCCGATGCGCAGGGTGGGCAGATCGGAGCGCATCTGGCTCTGCTGGACTTTGGTGAGGAGTGCGTGTTGCATATTCGTTTACCTCTGGGGATTTTGGGTCTTTTCGAGCAAATCGGGCCTGTTGCGGGCCGTTTTTGCGAGCGCCGCGGAGCGGCGCCATTTGCGAATCTCTTCGTGGTTGCCGCCGAGCAGAACCTCGGGGACGGGGAGTCCCTGGAAATCCGCCGGGCGGGTATATTGCGGGCAATCGAGCAGGCCGCTGGTGAAACTCTCGTTTTCGCTGGAAGCCTCGTTGCCGAGGACTCCGGGGACGAGCCTTGCGACCGCGTCGATGATGAGCGCGGCCGGAAGCTCGCCGCCACTCACAACAAAATCACCAATCGATGTCTCTTCGTCAGCCAGATTTCCGGCAACCCGTTCATCCACTCCTTCATACCTGCCGCAGATGAGCAGCAGTTCGTCGAGCGCGCTCCAGCGCCTGGCGGTGGCCTGATCGAACAGACGGCCTTGCGCCGACATCAGAGCGATCTTTTTATTGTCGCTCTTTTGCGGGAAGATTGTCCGTGCTGCCAGGAAGATGGGGTCGGGTTTCATGAGCATGCCTTCGCCGCCCCCGAAGGGCCGGTCGTCAACACTCCGGTGGCGGTCAAAGGTCCACTGCCGGAGGTCGTGGATGCGGATCTGGATTCGGTTGGATTCGACGGCCCGGGCGACGACGCCGTGCTCAAAAGGCCCGCGGAAGAAGTCCGGGAAGATGGTGAGCACATGGAACGTCATAAGACCGGGTTCACGTATTGGGGTTAACGGTTGATGTCCAGGAGGCCATCGGGCAGGTTCACCTCGATGCGGCCTTCGCCGGGCAGAATAGCGGAACAGATGCCTTTGGCCAGCGGGATCAGCGTACCGTCTTCGAGTTCGATGAGGCCCGGAGCATCGCCCATTTCGTGGACGGCGGCAACGGCGCCATAGACGGTCTGGTTGTTGGCGTCGACGACCTGGCAACCGGCCAGATCGCTAAGGAAGAACTCATCGGGCGCGAGCGGTCTGCGGCGGGAGGGGCGGATGGCGGCCCGGAACCCGCGGAGCTTTTCGGCTTCAGAGATGCTGTCAATCCCTTTGAACTTGAGGATCGTGAAGCCTTTGTGCTCCCAGGCAGCCTCGATCTCGAATTCTCCGAGAACGGAGTCATCGGGGGCGAGGAGGGAAACGGAACCGAGTTCCAGGAATCGATCGGGGCCGCTGGTAAGGCTGTTGGCGGCCAATTCCCCTTTATTGCCGCGTTCGCGGGCAAGTTCGGCAAGGATGATCCAATCGGCGTTCGTTTCCGGCACAGGGACTACTCAAGAATTTCGAGGTTGTATCGCCGGTTCAGCTTGACGCCGCAGGCGCCGAGGAGCGTCCGGATGGAGCGCGCCGTGCGGCCCTGTTTCCCGATCACCTTCCCCACGTCGCTGGCGGCAACCCTGAGTTCGAGCACAGTGACCTGTTCGCCCTCGACAACGTGGACGGAGACCTGGTCGGGATTGTCCACAAGCGCCTTGGCGATGTCTTCCACTAATTGCTTGACGGCTGCCATGAGAGGTCCTTAGGCGGCGGGAGCCGGGTTGCTGGCGACGAGGCGCTTGACCACGTCGGAGGGCTGGGCGCCGTTCTTGATCCAGAACTGCACGCGTTCATGGTCGAGGACGACGGTGGCGGGGGAGGTGCGGGGGTTGTAGTGGCCGACGACTTCGACGGCGCGGCTATCACGGGCCCGGTCCCTTTCAATTACGACGACGCGGTAAGTGGGGGCTTTTTTGGAGCCGAACCGCGCGAGGCGAATAGCGAGCATGTTGAGACTAACTCCTTGCTGGTGATTAGAACTTAAAGTCAGAGAGATTGGGCAGCTTGCCCATTCCGAGCTTGGCCAATTTCTTGCCCATGAACCCCTGGCCCTGAAGCGAGCCGGAGAACGACTTCATCATCTTGCGGGCCTGGGTGTACTGCTTCAAAAGGTTGTTGACATCGTTGACGGTGGTGCCGGAGCCCTTGGCAATGCGGCGGCGGCGGGCGCCGTTGATGATCATGTGGTTTTCGCGTTCCTTCGGTGTCATCGAGTCGATGATGGCGACGACGCGGGAGATCTCTTTGGGATCGACCTTGGCGTTTTTGAGCTCCTTGAGCATGCCGACCTGGGGCATCATGCCGAGGAGGCCTTCGAGCGGGCCGAGTTTAGAGAGCTGCTTCAACTGGTTACGGAAGTCCTCGAGGGTGAACTCGTTATCGAGGAGCTTGCGCTGCATCTCCTCGGCCTGTTTCTTATCGATGGTCTCTTCGACCTTTTCGATGAGGCTGAGGACATCGCCCATGCCGAGGATGCGGCTGGCGGCACGATCGGGATGGAAGGCTTCGAAGGCATCGGGGCGTTCGCCGATACCGATGAACTTGAGCGGCTGGCCGGTGACGGTACGAATGGAGAGCGCGGCGCCGCCGCGGGCATCGCCATCGAGCTTGGTGAGGATGACGCCGGTGATGCCGAGGCGCTAATGGAACTCGTCGGCGGACTTGACGGAGTCCTGGCCGGTCATGGCATCGGCAACGAAGAGGATCTCGACGGGGTTGAAGGTATCGCGGAGCTCGGTGAGCTCGGTCATGAGCTCCTCGTCGATGTGGAGACGTCCGGCGGTATCGATAAGCAGGACGTCCTTGCCGGTCTGAACGGCTTCGCGGCGGGCGGAGCGGGACAACTCCAACGGCTTCGACTCGCCCGCGGCGCCGGGGTAGATGGGCAGATTCAACTGTTTGGCGAGGACGGCCAACTGGTCGCGCGCGGCGGGCCGGTAGACGTCGACGGATACCATGAGCGGATTGTGCTGGTTCTTGGAGAGCCACCGGGCCAGTTTGGCGGTGGAGGTGGTCTTACCTGAACCCTGCAGGCCGACGATCATAATGACCGAAGGCGGCTCATTGGCGAAGCGGAGGCGGGAGGCGTGGGCGCCGAGGAGCTTGATGAGCTCTTCGTGAACGATCTTGACGACCTGCTGGGAAGGATTGAGGGCGGCGAGGACTTCCTGGCCGAGCGCCTTTTCCTTGACTGCTTCGATGAGCTGTTTGACAACCTTGAAGTGAACGTCGGCTTCGAGGAGCGCGACGCGAATTTCGCGCAGCGCGGCATCCATATTCTCCGCGGTGAGTTTGCCCTCGCCGCGCAGGTTTTTGAAGACCCGCTGCAGTTTGTCGCTGAGATTATCGAACATGGCTTGCCTCCTCTATTGTAGCGGCGGATGGAGCCCGCGTCTGGTAAAATCTGACTAGTCTGACTAGCATGAAACCAGTACAGGGACAGTGGAAACTACAGGATGCCAAGGCGCGGTTCAGCGAGTTGTTCCGCCAGACGCTGGCCGAGGGGCCGCAGTTGGTGACGCGGCAGGGCGGGGGCGAGGCGGTGCTGCTGAGCCGGGCGGAGTACGACCGGTTGACGGGGCGGCACCGGCGTCCGGACCTATATGAGTATCTGCGCAACTCGCCGCTGGTTGGAGCCGGATTGAAGCTCGGAGGCGGGGAGTGAACGGTTACCTGCTGGCGACGGACGTGGTGGCTGGGACGCTGGAGACGCGACCGGATCCGAAGCTGGAGGCATGGTTCGCCTGGGCCTATGAGCGGCCGAAGTTTCTGAGCGTGATTACGGCCGGGGAGATGGAAAGGGCGATCCGGAACGTGGCGGACGCGCGGCGGCGTTCGCAGATGGTGGCCTGGCTGAGCTTCAGTTTCCGCGGGCCGGGGGCGGAACTGCTGCTGCCGGTAACGCCGGCGGTGGCGGCGCGATGGGGGCAACTGATGAGCCTGGCGGCGGCGGGCGGGGCAAGGGACACCGACCTGCTGGTGGCGGCGACGGCAGCCGAGCACGGCCTGGCGCTGGTGACGGGGAAGGCGAGGCGGTACGCGGGGCTGGGGCTGGATCTGGTGGATCCGCTGGACTAGGCAATTGGGACCCCGGCGCCTGGGCGGAATCGATATCCTCTTTTTTTTCAAAGACTTATTGGGACCCTCACGCACACAATCGAGCGACCCGGGCGATGGGGCGGCGGCGCGGGCGATTGGGACCCCGCACGCAAAGGTCGCAGCGGCTCCCCTTTTGTTTTGTTGTACTTATCGGGACCCTACCCGGATAAATCCGGAGTGTGCGGACCGCGTGGGGCGACGGGGCTCTCCACGGGGAGCAGGATAGCAGGCGGACAAGGGCCGGGCGGGAGCGCGGCGGGACAAACGATTGGAAAAGAGGGAGATAGGAATTTTCGATGCGCGTGAACCGCGTCGCGCGCGGGGGGGAAACTGTGTCAGAATCGAGCTGGGCGCACGCCGGAAGAGGCGTGGCGCGAAACTGCATGAGCAAAGGCCTTTCCCCGGCAACGGTGGGTCAACTGCTACCGACGGCAAAGCGGCGTGCGTTGCTGTTGGTGGCGATGGTGGTGGGGCTGGCGGGGCTGGCGTCGCTGGACGTGGTGCATGGGGGGATGATGGACCTGCTGGGGGAGGCAGAGTCGATCATGCGGACGAGGCCGGTTCTCGGGCGGGTGGTGTTTGTGGCGGCGGCGGCGCTTTCTGCGATGCTGGCGTTCGTATCGAGCGCGGTGATCATTCCGGTGGCGGTTTTCGTGTGGGGACAGAAGGCGAGCATCCTGCTGCTGTGGGCGGGTTGGACACTGGGGGGCGCGGCGGCGTATGCGGTGAGCCGTTATCTGGGGCGGCCGGTGGTGAACGCGCTGAGCTCGCAGGCGGTGCTGGAGGCGTTTGAGAGCCGGGTGAGCGGGCGGACGCCGTTCGGGCTGGTGGTACTGCTACAACTGGCGCTACCGTCGGAGCTGCCGGGGTACCTGCTGGGCATGGTGCGGTATCCGTTCTGGAAGTACCTGTGCGCGCTGGCGCTGGCGGAGCTGCCGTATGCGGCGGCGACGATTTACCTGGGGGCGAGCCTGATTGACCGGCGGCTGTACCGGCTGGTGATTGTGGCGGCGGGGGTGGCTGTGTTCAGCGGGTGGGCGTTGTATTCGCTGCGGGCGAGGATGGGGAGCGGAGTGCGG
>CAZWDD010000079.1:15819-19381 GCA_964632345.1 uncultured Solibacteraceae bacterium
CGTTGGTACTATACCAGCACTAGACCAGGAGGCTTCCATGCGATCCAACCGTTGGATTCCGCGCCCGCTTAGCGTGGTGGCGCTTATCGGAGTATGCGCTATCGTCGCTTTAGCGCAAGGCATAGCAGGTGATGTGGACGGAGACGGGGACGTCGACCGCAATGACCTGACTCTCATCGCGGCGGGATTGAACCAGCCAGCCGGGGGGCCGAATGACCCCAGAGATATCGACAAAGACGGCCGAATTACGATATTCGATGTGCGCCGCGCTACATCGTTGTGCACGCGCCCGGGTTGCGCGGTCGAAACGTTTTCCCTCTCTGCCGATAGTGCGCCAAAGACGCTGACGCTGCTGGTGGGGGAGACGGTGAATTTCACCACGACGGTTGGCTATACGGCTTCCGACACGGTTACCCGAACGACGACGGTTACGCAGGGAGTTACGCCGAGCGAAGGGATTGAGATTACGCCACCGATCAGTTCGGGGTTCACGCAGAACGCGACCTTCTCGCAGTTGGACAATCAAACGATAACCGCTACCGTACCTGGCACTTACACGATTACAACGACGGCTTCGGCGGCGGGGACGACGTCGACGACGACGGTCACGGTGAATGTGGTGAGTTCCCTATCCGGATTGATCATCAACCTGCTGGGCACGGAGCCGAGCGCACTCCCGCCGAACGCCAATGTGCCCGTTGTGTTCACGGCTCAGATCAATGGCGTCGACTCGGACCCGCCGGCGGTGCTGCTTGTTGAAGGCGTAGGAAACCCGACGACGGGCAACCTGACGGATAGCGGAAGCGGAGGGGACCTGGTAGCGGGCGATCTAACGTATTCCGGGACCGTCAACGTCTCGACGAGCGGAATGCAGCCCGGATCGTGCCTGACGTTCCGAGTGAGATTCAGCGCCACGACTTCGGGCAACTCGACTCTTTGTGTGACCTCGCTGCCGGTTGGCTTCGTCTCGTCGAACACCGCGAATCCATTTCAAGATCCGGTGAACGGCCCTGTGGTTCGCGATGAAGCGCTGGTGGAATTCAACGCCGGTGTGAGCGAATCCTCGATGATCCAGGTTGCGGCCGCGGTGGGCGGAACGATCGTGGGTTTCGACCAGGACTCGAGAACGGCTCAAATCCGTTTCACCCCCGCGCCGGCCACTCTGGCCGCGCTTAACAGCCTACTCAGCACGCTCGCCGCACGGCCGGAGGTTTTGAGTGTCTCGCCCAATGCGCTGGGAGGGGTGACGGCTGTCACGCCGAACGATCCGCAGTTTGCAAGCCAGGCGTCGTTAACCAGGATTCGGGCGGACGAGGCCTGGACGATCGCTCGGGGGGGCGCCCTGATCGCGGTTGTGGACTCCGGGGTTGACTACAACCATCCGGACCTGAGCGGCAAAGTGATTCTGGGAAAAGACTTCGTGAACAACGACAATGACCCGTCGGACGATAACGGTCACGGGACACACGTTGCGGGGATTGCCGCCGCCAACAGCAATAATGGCACCGGCATCAGCGGGGTGGCGTGGAACAGCAAGATTCTTGCCATCAAGTCGATCGATAGCGGAAATGTGATCACCGCGGCGAATGCCGTTTCCGGAATCAAGTACGCGGCCGACAAAGGGGCACGCATCATTAATGCCAGCTTCGAGTTTGCGGGTGGACAGACCCTTCTTTGCAACGCAGTCAGCTATGCGAATGGGAAAGGGAGCATTGTTGTGGCCGCGGCCGGAAACAAAGGATCGTCCGTAGTGGCGTATCCGGCTGCGTGCGGAAGTGCGATCGCTGTTGGGAATACGACGGCAACGGACGGCCGTGCCAGCAGCAGCAATTTCGGGACGTGGGTGGATCTGGCCGCCCCCGGCTCGGGAATCGTATCCACCGTTCCGACAGGTTCGTGCCAGTGGTGTGCGGCAAGCGGGTACCGCTCGCTGACGGGCACCTCACAGGCGGCTCCGCATGTCGCCGGAGCGATTGCGGTTCTGCTCTCCCGCCAGCCGTCGCTGACGAATGCGCAGGTAGAGGAGCGTCTGAAATTAACGGCAAAGGAGTTGCCCGGGCTTCAACTTGGGGCGGGCCGCATCGACCTGATGGAAGCGGTGTTCAACGGCAGTTTTGAAGAACCCAACCTTGCTTTATGGACGAAGGTGGGAACCGCGAGTTCGATTGAGACGCTGGGGCCGATCCAGGCGCAGCATCCCACAGCGCCCACGAACGCAACGAGGAAGCCGCGAATGGCCTTCATCAGCACGGGACCTGCTGGCGACCAGGTATCGGGGACGCTCACGCAGACCTTTACGATTCAACCGGGAGTCACAAGCTTCCCGATCCGGTTTACCTACGCGTTTGTCTCCGAGGAGTTTCCTGAGTGGGTGGGGACGGAGTTCAACGATTCCCTGAAGATCACCCTCCGGACACCGGCCGGCCAAGACATTACCTTGGCGGAAGAGACGGTAAACGGAGCGGCATTCGTGCCGATCACCGGCATTGATTTCCCTGGGGGCGATGAAACGGTGGGCTGGACCCAGTGGAAGACTGTTTCCATCACGGTTCCAGTCACAGCGGGACCGGGCCGTTATCAGATCTTCCTGACGGATGCCGGCGACGACATTTACGACACTGTGACGTTGATCGACAAGATCGAATTCAAATAAACCAAGTCAAGACTATCGGAGGCTTCAACTCGTGAAAAGAAACTACCCCTTTCTAGTGGCGGCGGCTTTCGCCATGGTGACTGGCATTGCCCAGGCGGGGACCATCAGCGTGGTTCCCGACGGACAAACCGTCAATCTCGGCGAGTCGGTGGACATAGGGATTCAAGTATCCGGATTGGGCACTGGCGGCGCACCATCGCTTTCGGCGTTCAGCTTCGACCTGACGTATGACCTGGCGATACTGAATCTGGTGAGCGTAACGTTTGGCGACCCGCTCCTGACCCCAACGAACCAACTGGAGCTTTCCGCTGTGCCGAGCATCAGCGGGTTTATACCGGGCGTCGGAAACGCGGTCAATGTGTTCCAGATTTCGCTGGATCCGGCAAGCGTATTGAATGATGAGCAGGCGGATGCGTTCCGGTTGGTGACGATCCGGTTCCAGACCGTCCAAGCGGGCGTTTCGGCGCTGGGTTTCGCGAACCTTTCGCTTGCCGATGCGGCGGATATCCCGAACGACATCACCTCCACTTTCGCAATGGCGCCAGGTTCGATCACCGTTCATTCGGCCAACGAGATTCCTGAACCATCCAGCGGACTGCTGGTGCTGGCCGGGGTTGTGGCGACGCTGGGCTACCGGACTGGATCTCGACGGAAGTCCGGGGGCCGGTAGCCGGCGGGAGATTTCCGGGAAATAGGGAACGCTGTGGGAGTGTTGGCGACGGAACGCCTCCCGCAGCGTTTCCGCATGTCTCCAGGGACGGGGCCGCGGAGGCTTAGCGCGGCCGCTTGCGAGCGGCGATTGCAGGAGCTGGGAGCCTTGGAGAAGATACCACCGCCAACAGGTGGGTGTCAGTTCGGTTAAAATACCTTCAACCTCAAACACACATGCGGGTTCATGGCCACGTGCAG
>CAZWDD010000080.1:0-19371 GCA_964632345.1 uncultured Solibacteraceae bacterium
AGGATTGCCATCCACAAAGAGCGCCATGTTCGTCTCCTTACCTGTCCTTCCGCGCCAACCGCAGCGCCTTTTTCACGGCCTGCAGTTCCTTGTCCGCCAGCATCGTCATCCGTACCCGTTCCTGGTGTTCGGACTCTTCTTTCCTGCGCAGCTGTTCCCGGGCTTCGCTCCGGAATCGCGTTGACTCCTCGGCCGTCGCCAGGCGCGCCAGCTTCTCCACCACCATCTTGGCCGCCATCTTCCGGGCGACCTCCGTTACGATTCCTGCCTTTCCGCCGTTCGGCGTCGGCTCGCTGATCACCAGGACGAACTCTTCCGGTATCGCCGCTTCCTGCGCGCGAATCTCGTTGTAGTACTCTCTCAGGTTCATAGGATTCCTCTCCAAATTCGAAAAAGGGAGCGCTATTGCGCCCCCTTTCTTCTGCACGACGGGTGTTCGCGGCGGTTAGCTGCGGACCTGGATGCCGTGGTTGTTGCGCAGCACGCCGACGCCGTAGAGAACGTCAACCGTGAACTGCTGTGCGAGCGTGTTGGGCTGGTAGCTCATCACCACTCGCATGCCGAAGTTGCCGAGTTCGGCGTATTCGGCCACTGCGCCCGTCCCGGGCAGCGGCTGTGGCAGGCGCCGCATCGCTAGGCCGATGGCGTCCTTGGCGAAGCCGATGTTGTTCGTCGTCACCGGACCGCTGCCCGTCTTGGAGACGAACTGCGAACGGAACACGAAGAAGTCCTTAAGCTTGCCCACATTGCCGTCGATCATGGCGCGGACACCGGCCTCGCCGGCCGAACCATACTCGCTGAAACGAGGAATCTGGCGCAGTTGCGAGTAGGTCGAGCCGTCAACCACCAGGTACTTCTGCGAGCTCGCAGGCACCTTGGCGTTGAACAGAACCGTTTCGGCCTGGTCAACCGCGGCTTCCGTGATTGCCGTCCCAGCCGTTCCCACCACCGGGTTCGCGCTGAACTGCGCGTAAAGCCCCAGAAGGTCGGTTTCGATCTTCTCGGCAATCGCGATCACCGCCGGCTCCATGTACAACCGGAGAAGGTCCGGCACCGCCAGAACCTTCGTCACGTCCGGAATCTGGAACGTCGCCTCGGCGTGCGTGTTGAGGACGATCTGCGCGTTCCCCAGGCTGGGGTTCTGCGTCGTCACCGATCCGCCCTGCGCCAGATTGTTGGCCGTCAGAACCGGCGGAATCGGCACGTTTACCGTGTCTCCCGCCTGAGCCAGAGTCGGCTCGAAGGTCCGGTTCACAAGGTTCCCCATGACCAGGTTGCCCATCAGCGCGGGCAGGGCGTCGGCAGCCACCAATTTCACAATGGCATTGGCGACATTCGAAGAGGTAATTGCAGGCATTCTGCTCTCCCTTAAATGAATTCGGCCTGGATCTGCTCCAGGCCGGTTGTTGTCTGTGTTGTTCCGTCCCGCCCGCGTCCGCGGCCGGTTGGGATTGGTTGTCCCGGCGCTGTCAAGCCCCGGGACAATGTCGTTGCCGCGCGAGCCCCTGCTTTACAGGTGCGGCGAAAGTTGCGAGGCCACGCGCGCGATTTCCGCACGCGCACGGTCCAGGTCTTCCCGGCTCATCCCCGGCCGGATCTTTTCCAGATCGAACGTCGAAGTGTAGCTGCCGGCGGTCCGCTGCGTCCCGCTGGCTCCCGATCCGCCCACCATCCGTGCCGGCAGCAATTCCGGATTCTCGCTCACGAAGTGCGTCAGGTAGTCCTTCAACTCCAGGTCCCCCTGGCCGGTCCGGGCTACCAGTCGCCCGTCCTCAGTCCGCTGAATGTCGTCCTTCACGGCCTTGTAGGCAAGGTCTACCTTGTTCACTCCCAGCCGCTGCAGTTCGGTTCGGATCGTCGCGTTCCGGTCCGCCTCGTCGGCCATCTGCCGGCTGCGGCGGTTCTCCTCCACCAGTTCGTTCATTCTCCGTTCCAGCGACTCCCGTCGCCGGCGCTCCTCTTCGAGCTCCGCCTTGTAGGCCGGCTCGTTCTTGGCCGATTCCTGGTTCACGAACTCCCGGATGGCATCCTGGATTAACATCCGGATATCCGGAGTCTTTGGTGTTTCGTTGTTCATGTTCTCTTCCATGTCTCTCTCCTTACCGTTCCGCGCGAGTCATCCAGTCGTCGATCTCCCGCGCGATCGCGTCCTTCACGTCCTGCCGTTCGTCGCACAGGTACTTGAAGGCCAACTTTTTGTAGACCTGCCGCCGCAACGTCGGGGAGCCGACATTGAGATCCAGCAGTTTACGGGCATCTTCGACCTCAGCCGAGAAGTCGCCGATGTCGAACTCATCGAGTCCCGACACCGTGATCGCCACGCCGTCTTCCCTCGCCTGTTCCACTGCCAACAGCACCCGCCGGATCGCGTCTTTCGCCGTGTCCCCCAACGCTCGCAGCACCTCCTGGGTAATCGCAAAATCCCGCTGCTTGCTCAACCCGGAAACCATCCGGCCGTCAGCTGATGTCCTTCCCGCCTGCGCAAGTAGATAGCAGACCCGGTAGATCTCGTCCTTCAGCCGCTCCAGATTCCGGGACGCTATCTCGTAGACGTGCCCTTCCGGTTCCGCCCATCCGAATTTGTCGTCTTTCCCCAGTTGAATGTAGTAGCTGTCACCGACCGCTTGGTTCCATTCCCGATCCGAATAGATGACCGGCATCGCAAACAGCCCCATCGTCAACGCCCAACCCAGTGCGTTGGACTTGTTGAAATGCTCCAGTTGCAGCGTCGCCGCTTTGTTCATCAGCCACATTCCATCGGTCAGCTTCAGCTCGAACAGCGGTACCCGCCGCAGCTTGGCCAGTCCGTGATACCCCTCGGCTACCAGCTCAACCGGTTCCGCTGTCGTTGCGCCGCCAAAGAGCGTCGCCTTTCCTGTCTGCCGGTAAGTCTTGTAGTGCTGCCGGTCGTAGTAGTGCCAGTAGGTTTCCAGCACCGGTTCCGGGTCTTCCAGCCGTTGCCGGCGAACCTGCTTCGTCCGGATCACCACCCACTCGTACTCGCCCCGCTCATCGGTCGACCAGTTGATCACCTCTTCGGCCGAGTAGCTGACTAGGTAGGCATTCGCAGCCCCCACCGCCTCCTCTTCTGCGCGCGTCTGCAACTGGCAGTGCTGTCGTGGGAAATCCACCAGCGTGAAGCTGCTGCCACAGATCAGTGCTTCCAGGATCTGCTGCCGGAAGAAGTCGCTCAGATTCGTGCCATGACGGTCACAGTCTTCGATGAACGAGTTATAAAACCGCCGTCCGGGATCATTCTCGCCGTCCACATTGATCACCGGTTCCCGCCGGAACAACGTCGCCGCATACCAGTCGACGATCGAGCCAATGTAGTTCTCGTAGAACGCCCGGTCGAGCCGTTCGTTGTAGACGCCCGCAGGTTCCCGGTTTCGTTGGACCAGGTAGTCGGCCGCCTTGGCCTTGAACTGTGCGCCACCCGTGTACAGGTCGCGATACTGCTTCCATAGCGCGGTCCGCGCCTTGTAGTCGTGATGTTCAGTCGTTATTGCTATCACGTGATTTCTCCACGTCCTTCCTCGCGTGGCGCCAAGACAGGAAGGCCGCCGGATCTCTCCAGCGGCCTTCCTACTCCAGTCGCCCGGTTATTTCACTCCTAGAACAACGGTTTGTTCCGGTAGCCGATCGGGATCCGGTATCGCTGTTCTTGCCACACCAGGTAACCCAGTGCGTCGGAAAGGTGCGTCCGTCGCGGGTCTTTGGTCTTGTCGATTACCATCGTCCCTTCCTGCAGCACTACCTGCTCCAGATCGGTGATCAGTTCCTTGCACTTCGGGTCAATCAACAGCCGCCGGCTTCCGTCCGCACTATGCAGCGTGCCGTTCATTGCGTCAAGGCGGTCCCGCACGGCTGGGTTCGATGACGGAACCCGGTACTCGACATTCGTCATTCCCTGCCGTTGAAAGAACTGCCGCATCATGCTGTAGTCGCTGCTTCCCGTCGTCTGCATCCGATTGCCGGATGCATCTCCATAGATCACCACGCGCCGTGCATCTGGATAGCGCCGGATGAACTCCGCGCAGGCCTCCTCCGTCGTTACCCGGCTCAGCACAATCTCATCCAGAACCCGGATCAGATTGCCGTCTGCCTGTGCCACCACCGAGCACATCGGGTCCACGTTGAAGTCCAGCGCCCATTGCAGGGGAATCGCCGGGTTATAGCTTTGTGTTTCGATGTTCCCGTTCCGGTCGAACGCCTTGTAAGCGCGGCCGGCCGTTACGTTCAGGTACTGCCCAAGAACCTCCTGCTCATAGAACCGCTCATCGTAGCTTCGCTTCAGCCGTTCGTAGAAGTCCGGAATCTGCTCCAGCAGGTGCCGGTTCTCGTTCGGCTTGGCCAGCACGACTTCGTATCCATCTACACGTTCGGCAATGAATCGCCGGTAAACCCAGTCAAACCCCTTCGGAGTCCAGACCCCGTACCCACACAACATGGAAGCTCGCGGATCTCGCAACCGCGCCTCCAGGCGCAGCCACGCCTCCTCCTGACAGTAGGTGAGCTCATCCACTCCGAACCAGGCGAGATTCGTGCCTCGCAGCCGCTCGTAGTCGTCGAGTGACCGAAACAGAACCTTGGAACCGACTTCCGGAAAGACGATGAAATTCTCCGCCTTGTTGAACTCGAAGGGAATGTCGCACCGCTCGAGAATTTCAAACAGCGCCGCCTGCGTTGCGTCGCGCAACATCGGAAATGTCGGAGCGCCGAGCAATCCCAATCGCCCGCCATTCACATAGCTGAGCCGAATCGCCTCCTGGCAGAGCGCCTGGCTCTTGCCGGAACCAACCGGGCCGGAGAATCCTTTGAAGCGGCTCTCCAGCCGGTGGAAGCGTGCTTGTGACGGCAGCGCGTCGTAGACTATGTCTCTTTTTCGTTTTCCGCCGGTCCGAGTCGATCTACCCATCGCACTTCCACCTCCTTCACGGTCTCTGCGGTCATGTCGTTGTAAAGCTGAATCAGCTTCGTCAACTCGCTGATGGATGGCTTCGGCGATCCCTCATCTTTCTCCAATGCATCAAGCAGTTTCGCGATCATTCTCTTGACGCGTGTGCGGGTCAGCGTTCCACGCGCCGGCGGCGTTTTCGATCCGCCGCTTCTTCGTTTCCCTGCCGTATTCGTGGCCACTTCTCTCACCTCCCGCCGAAGCTGCCGTGCGCGGCTCGCCTCGACAACCCAAAGCTAGCAGCCGCTGTCTCGTCCGCGGAGAGCACGTTTTCTGGAAGTAATTGATAATAGGACGGATAAAAATATTCAAGTGTTGTGAACGACTTGCATAATGTATAGGAAATGCGCTTGCATTTGCTCTTGACATTCGCTAGAACGCGAGGAGGGCAATTCTCTTCCCTCCTCAACGGAAAACCGCCGATCAGGCCGTGTTTTCAGGCCCTTTTGCCTGTTTGTGGGCCGCCTGCGGGCACGCCTCGGCCAGCCCTGCATTTCGAGGCTCTTTTGTTGCCGTCGGTTTCGAGTGGTTAAGCTAGCTTAATTGTCTGAGTAATTGGTCTGCCGTAATGGCGATTAGGCCAAACATAAGGTGCGCCATTACCTTGACCCCGGCCCGTACTCGGATGTGCCGCCCTCCGAATTCGTCCTTCAACCGCGCATTCACGCGCTCGACCATCGTCCGCTGCGCGTAGCGCTCCCGCTTGGCCCACCAACCGCACCGAACATCGCGGGCCGACGCCAATACGCCGGTTTGGTAGAGTGATAGCAGATGCCGGCACAGACAACTAAAGGCTCCCTTCAGCAGCGCGGTGTGCGGATGACACGTCAGCGTCAGATTCTGCTCGACCTGATTGATAAGTCCGGAAAGCACCTCGACGCGGACAGTCTTTATCAGTTGGCTCGCGAGAAGGACCCGAAGCTCAACCGCGTCACCGTCTATCGAACATTGAAGATGTTGAAGATGGAGGGTCTTGTTGACGAACTCGACTTGCTCCACCATACGGGCGATCAGCACTACTACGAAACGCGGATGAAGCGCGAGCACGCCCACGTGGTGTGCCTGCAATGTGGAAAGATTGAGGAGTACTTCGGCGAACCTCTCACGCAGATGCGCCAGCAGGTGAAAGACATCTTCGGATTCGACATCCTCATCGTTCGCACCGAGATCGGCGGGTACTGTCCGAACTGCCAGATCCTGCGAGATCAGGAGATCCGCGAAGCGGCGAAGCCGTGATGGGTGCGGCTCTGGATGTCAAACCTCCGGGGTCGGCTGTCTTTCGGGTTCCCTTGGACCCAGTTCCGTTTCGTATCGGCAGGAGTCCGGAAAACCAGTTGGTGCTGCGGGATAATCGTGCTTCGCGGAGCCATGCCGTTATCCGGCGGGAAGGCCTTGGCTTTGTCATTGAAGATGCCGGCTCGCGCAACGGGATTGAGGTGAATGGGATCCGCGAACAGTCGCGAATTTTACAACATGGCGATGTCATCCGTTTCGGGGTTGACGACTCTTATGAACTGACATTTGTCGTCGAAGGAAAGGCGGATTTGCCGGCGCCAGCTGGCGGATTGCGAAAGTTGCGGTCGATGCTGGAGGTGGCCCGGTCGCTGCAAGGAGCACTTTCGATCGACCATGTTCTGGCCTCCGTCGTGGATGCGGCGATTGAGATTACCCATTCCGACCGTGGCTTCCTGCTGCTCTGCACGGCGGATGGGCTTGAGCCCCGCATCGCACGCGTGGCCGGCGGCAGACCACTCAGCGAAAGCCTCGAGATTCCTTCCAAACTGCTTCATGACGCGCTGCGGAGCCGGAGTGAATTGCTCAGCATGCGTTTTGACCCCACGGCGGGTGGGCCGGACTCCTCGATTCTCAACCTGGCGGTCCGCAGCGTGGTCTGCGTTCCCTTGATCAAGGTTCGCGCCGGGGATCTTTCCGAAACAGCTCTCGTAGGGACGATAGCCGACTCTATCGGTCTGTTGTACCTCGATTCGCGGGAACATAACGCGGAGCTCACCGCAACGAGCCGCGATCTGGTGCAGTCGCTGGCCATTGAGGCATCTTTTGTACTGGAAAACGCCCGGCTTCTGGAGGAGGAGCGGACGAAATTGAAGATGGAACAGGAACTGCGGATTGCGCGCTCGATCCAGCAGGACCTGCTGCCCGCAGCGGACGAGTACCCGCGATCTGGGTGGCTGCAGGCTTCCGGCCTATCGATTTCGAGCCGGCATGTGGGCGGCGACTACTTCGATCTCTTGCCTGCCGGGACGGGACGATACGACCTCGTAATGGCCGACGTTTCGGGCAAAGGCGTTAGTTCTGCGCTGTTGGCGAGCCTGCTACAGGGAGCGTTTGTCATGGCGACGGCGGAGCAGATCCCGCCGGCTGTGGTTTTGGAGCGCATCAACCATTTCCTGTTGAAGCGGACTGAAGGCCACAAGTATGCCACGCTGTTCCTGGCCTCGCTCTACCGGGATGCGCCAATGCAGTGGGCAAATGCCGGACACTGCGCCCCGCTGTTGCTGCGGGCCAATGGGGAGACCCACGAGTTGCGACCGACTGGCATGCCCGTGGGTATGCTCGACGTGGGAAGCTGGCAGGATGCGGCATTGCATCTGCAGGCCGGAGACGTGCTGGTGTTGTATACGGATGGAGTGTCGGAGGCGATGAACCGGCAGCGGGAGTTCTATGGCGTGGAGCGGCTCGCGGCTGTCGCGCGTCGGCATTCGTCGCTGCCGCCGGCAGAGTTGTTGGATGCGTTGAGAGCCGATATCGCCGCCTTCACGGACGGCGAGGAGCAGCGCGACGACCTTACCCTGCTGGTTCTAAGGTATACGCCGGACTGACAATTTGGCGTTTCGGCATTAGTATGCGGCTATGCCCGGAATTGCGCTTCTGTTGGCGGTGACCGCGTTGACGGTGAAGGAGGACGGAGCGGAACTTCGCGCTTCGTGCGAAAAGAACGATCCTGTCATCGCGCGGATAGCGGCGGGAGCAGAGGCGACGGCGAGGTTTGCCATCAACGGCTGTTATTCAGTTGAAATTGAGATAGAGGGGAAGCGGGTTCGTGGTTTTCTGCCCGGAGCGTCGCTTGACGGGGTGGAGGTGTGGGAGTTAGCGCGGCGGGGCGCGCCCTCAATTGACGCGCCCGGCGGGGGAGCCGTTACTGGTGGCGGGGGAGCGGGGAGCCGGACGGCCATGCAGTTGCTGGCGGAGAACCGTCCGGGAGAGGCGCTGGCGCTGGCGGAGCGGGCGTTAGCCGTCACGCCGAAGGACCCGCAGATTCTGGCGTTTGCGGGGGTTGCGGCGTACCGGAACGATATGGCGGCGCGCGCTGCAGGATACCTGAAGGATTCGCTCGCCATCCGCCCCGATCCGGCGGTGATGAAACTCCTCGAGCGAATTGAACGGGAACGGAAGTCCGACCGGACGGGCGAGCCGCTGCACAGTACGCGGTTTCTGTTCCGGTTTGACCCACAGCTTCTTCCTCGCGACACCGCTCGGACACTGTTGGGGGTTCTCGAACAGGAGTACTCCAAGATCTCGTTCGAGTTGGGTTGCCGGAACGCGGAGCGCCTGGCCGTGATTCTGCAGACGCGGCAGGACTATTTGCAGGCAACCGGAGCCGCTGAGTGGAGCGGGGGGCAGTTTGACGGGCGAATTCGGGTACCGCTGCCGGAAGGGGACCCGGCCGGTCCGGGCGTCCGGCG
Source organism: uncultured Solibacteraceae bacterium (assembly GCA_964632345.1). Lineage (GTDB taxonomy): Bacteria > Acidobacteriota > Terriglobia > Bryobacterales > Bryobacteraceae. The sequence goes on from CAZWDD010000080.1 coordinate 8,662, forward strand.
GACGCTCGCGCACGAACTGGTGCATGCGTGCCTGGCGGCGACGGGCACTTGGCCGGCGTGGCTGCATGAAGGACTTGCCCAGCGGTTAAGCGGAGAGACCCTTGGTGAGGCGCGGCGAGCGGCGCTCCGGGCGGCAGCGAAAGCGGGGGCAGTGCCGAAGCTTGGGGAGTTCTCGCAGGGTTGGTCGCGGATGAACGGCGCGAATGCGGCGTTGGCCTACGCTACTTCCCTCTATGCGGTCGAACTCTTCTACCAGCACCATTCGGCGTTCGGGATCCGGAACCTGCTTCGGAGTCCGGAACGGCTGGAGGGAGTCATGGCGGATCTGGACCGGCGAATTCGAGAGTAGAAAAACGTGTCCTGAGTTTTCGCCAGATTGCGCTTAAGTGGGTAAGGGGTCGGTCAGGTGAACTCCCTCCGGTGTTTTCCGCTTGGCGGCCGGCCCCATCACCCCTAGAACCGGGCGATCTCACCGGAAACGGCGTTGATCGCCCGTCTATAGTCGTGGGGGGAGACGAAGAGCTGGATGCCGCGCTGGCCGGCCGAGATAGAGATCACGTCCCAGAGCTCGGCGGTGAAGTCGAGGAAAACGGGGAAGGGTTTGCGGGCGCCGAGGACGGTGACGCCGCCGCGGATGTAGCCGGTGAGGGGGGTGACTTCCTTGAGTGGGACCATGTCGACTTTTCGGTCACCGGTGAGTTTGGCGAGGGCTTTGAAATCGAGCTCCATGTTGCCGGGGATGACGGCGAAGGCACAACCGTTGCGGTCCCCGCGGACGAGGAGGGTTTTGAAGACCTGTTCGGGGGGGAGGCCGACTTTGGCGGCGACGGTGATGGCGTCGAGGTGATCCTCGTCGACCTGGTATTCGTGAACGGTGAAGGGGATGCCGAGCGCTTCGAGGAGGCGCATTGCGTTGGTCTTTGCCTGTGCCAAATCAGTAGTTTACCGCGCCGGGGGAGGGGCGGTTGTGGTATGCTCGCGGGTTCGTATGCTGCCCACGATACTGACGTTGTTTCTGTTTGCGCAATCGCCGGGGGAGTTCCAGCGGCAGGGGGAGGCGGCGTTCCGGGAGAGCCGGTTTGGAGAATCAGTGGCGGCGTTTGACCGGGTGATCGGGATGCTGCCGGACCAGGCGCCGCACCACTGGCAGCGGGGCATCTCGCTGTATTATGCGGGGCGGTTTGCCGACTGCAAGGCGCAGTTCGAGTTGCACCGGACGGTGAATCCGGAGGACTTTGAGAACGCGGCGTGGCATATGCTGTGCGCGGCGCGGATAGAGGGTTTCGCGGCGGCGCAGAAGAACCTGATTCCGATCCGGCAGGACGGGCGGGTGCCGATGGCGGAGCTGCATGCGTTGTGGAAGGGGAGTGGGAGCGTGGAGCGGGTGCTGGCGGCGGCAGGAGGATCGGCAAGCGGGCGGTTCTACGCGAACCTGTACCTGGCGCTATATGAAGAGACGCGGGGGCGACGGGAGGCGTCGCGGGCGTATGCGAAGACGGCGAATGAGCTGGCGCCGGCGGACTATATGGGCGACGTCGCGCGGGTGCACTGGCGGGCGTTGCGCGAGAATAAACTACCGTAACTTCTTATCGATAGAGCAGATACTTCGAGCGTCGAGCGAGGAAGGCGTCGAGTTCATCGGCCTGACGGTCGAGGATGGTGCGCGGGTCTTCGCCGGCGAGGATCATGCGAATCGTCTCGGGGTTGCCGATGAGGTTTTTGCTGACGTTCGGGTCGAGCTTGCCGGGGAAGAGTTTGTGGAGGGCGGCAGCGAGTTCGAGGCCGAGGCGGGAGGTGCTGAAGGCATCGCGATTAGTGATGACAAAGCGAATGCCTTCAACGGTTTTTCCCTTCAGGTTTGAAGCGTTGGGTGAGAGGCGGGTAGGGTAGATGCGGATGCCGGGAATTTTGCGGGCATTGAGGTAGGCGGCGAGTTTGGGACCGTCGATGAATTCGGCGCCGATTTGCTCGAAGGGGGCGTCGGTACCGCGGCCGACGGAGTAGTTGCGGGAGGATTCGAGCATGCCGATGGCGGGATAGAGGAGGGCGGCGTTGAGGGAGCGCATGTTGGGGGAGGGATCGACCCAGGTGAGGTTGGTGGAATCGAACCAATCGCCGCGCTGCCAGCCGCGCATGGGGACGATTTCGAGGGGGCCGGGGAGGCGAAGTTCGGCCTGGAACATGCGGGCGAGTTCGCCGGTGGTCATGCCGTGGCGGAGGGCGAGGGTGTGGGTGCCGACGAAGGATTCGCTGCCTTTGGCGAGGACGGGGCCTTCGACGCGGACGCCGTTGATGGGGTTGGGGCGGTCGAGGACGAAGAGAGGCATTTTGCGTTTGGAGGTTTCCTCCATGACGTTGCGCATGGTGCTGACGTAGGTATAGAAGCGGGCGCCGATGTCCTGGATGTCGAAGACGACGACGTCGACGGCGTCGAGCATGGCGGGGGTGGGGCGGCGATTGGCGTCCTTGTAGAGGCTCCAGATTTTGACTTGGGTGGCGGGGTCCTTGGAGTCCTCGATGCCTTCGCGGTCCTCCTTGCCGAAGATGCCGTGTTCGGGGGAGAAGATGGCGGTGAGGTTGACGCCGGCGGCGACCATGACGTCGATGTTGCGTTTGCCGTCGCGGGTGAGGCCGGTGTGGTTGGTGACGAGGCCGACGCGTTTGCCCTGGAGGCGGGCGAACTTTTCGCGGACGAGGACATCGAGGCCGGTATCGACGGCGCCGTTGCGGTCAACGGTGCGGCGGACGCCGTTCATGGAGTCGTTGTAGCCGTTGAGGACGGCGGAGGGGACGTCGACGCCGAGGGAGGCGGCGGCGATGGTGGCGACTTTGGCGCGGAGGGCGGTGACGGGGAGGCGGCGTTTGGGGTGGACGCTGTTGGTGAGGAGGATGACGTAGGCGCCGGTGGCGGGATCGATCCAGAGGGAGGTGCCGGTGAAGCCGGTGTGGCCGACGGAGCCCAGGGGAAAGAGTTCGCCGCGATTGGCGGAGAAGGGGGAGTCCATGTCGAAGCCGAGGCCGCGGAGGATGGGTTGATCGGCGGGGGTTTGTGGCTGGGTGAACTTGCGGATGGTGAGGGGGCTGAAGTGGCGTTTGCCGTCGAGTTCGCCGTTGGCGAGGATCATGCGGGCGAAGCGGGCGAGGTCGGCGGCGGTGGTGAAGAGGCCGGCGTGGCCGGCGACGCCGTTCATGAAGCGGGTGGTGGGGTCGTGGACGACGCCGAGGAGGGGAGCGGAGGATTTGGGGAGTTGTTCGGTGGGGGCGATGCGGGAGCGGAGGGAGGCGGGCGGGTTGAACTGGGACTCGGCCATGCCGAGGGGGAGGAAGATCTGCTGGCGGGCGAACTGATCGAGGGGGAGGGCGGAGACGCGGCGGACGATTTCGCCGAGGAGGATGAAGTTGATGTCGGAGTAGATGAAGCGTTCGCCGGGGGCGGCGATGGGTTTATCGATGAGGGCTTTCTGGATGCCGGTTTCGTAGCCGCTCCATTCGGGTTCGAGGTCGACATCGGGGCGGAGGCCGGAGAAGTGGGTGAGGAGCATGCGGACGGTGATGTCGGATTTGCCGCGCTGGAATTGAGGGAGGTAGGTGGTGACCTTGTCGTTGAGGCGGACCTTGCCCTGTTCGACGAGGCGCATGATGGAGGAGGTGGTGGCGACGACCTTGGTGAGGGAGGCGGCGTCGAAGATGGTGTCGACGGCCATGGGGGTGCGGGTGGGGGTGAGGCTGCGGCTGCCGTAGGCCTTGCGATGGAGGATCTGGCCGTGGCGGCCGATCCAGGCGACGGCGCCGGGCATCTGGTCGGCGGCGATGGCTTCCTCGATGACGCGGTCGATTTCATCGGAGCCGGCGAAACGTTCCTGTGCGGGGAGGGGGAGAATGGCGAGGGCGAGGACGGAGAGCAACGGGCGCATTTATTGGAGCCTTTTGGCGAGTTCTTCGAGTTTGGCGGCGAGCATGACGTCCTTGGGGGTGATGCCGCCGGCGTCGTGGGTGGTGAGGTCGATGACGACGCGATTCCAGACGTTGGACCATTCGGGGTGGTGTTCCATGGCTTCGATGGCAATGGCGGCGGTGGCCATGAAGCCGAAGGCGTGGACGAAATCGGGGAAGGAGTATTCGCGGTGCAGCTTTCCATCGAGCAGCGACCAGCCGGGGAGTGCTTCGACGGCGGCTGCGAGTTCCACTTCGTTTAATTTGGCCATGTTCCTTCATCGTACGCGGAAACCGGGCGGTTTGCGGGGCCAGGAAATTAGAATGGGAGCATGGCACAGCTGCTTGCGGCGATCCGCCGGGATCTCGACTTCTATCCGTCGCCGGACCGTTCGCGGCCGGGACTGGTGATCCAGGACCGGAACCAGTTTTCCGGGGAGACGCTGATCATCCCGCCGGGGCTGGTGGAGGTGCTGGAGCTATTTGATGGGCGGAGCACGGAGCTGGACCTGCGGGCGGCGTTGACGCGGCTGACGGGGGACGTGGAGACGGGGGCGTTGGCGTCGCATTTGACGGAGACGTTGAGCGAGGCGGGATTTCTGGAAGACGAGCGGTTTGCGGCGATGCGGGAAGCGCGGCTGCGGGAGTGGCGGGAGGCGGATGTGCTGCCGCATTCGCATTCGGGTCCGCTGAACTATCCGGACGACGCCGGGGCGCTGCGGGCGCAGTTTGACAGCTGGTTTCACGCCCGGGGCGGGGCGGGCGGGGCGGCGTTGCGGGCGATTGCGGCGCCACATGCGAGCCCCGGGGCGGCGCGGCGATCGTATGCGGCGGCGTTCGGGGCGCTGGGGCAGGCATTGTCCCGGGAGGAGGCGGCGGAGAAGACCTTCGTGATTCTGGGGACTTCGCATTACGGGGAGATGGACCGGCTGGGGGTGACGCGGAAGAGCTTCGATACGCCGCTGGGGCGGACGCGGGTTCATCCGGATCTGTTGGGCGAGCTGCGGACGCGGGGCGGGGTGGGGGTGCTGGACGAGGATTATTTCTTCTCGATCGAACATTCGGTGGAGTTCCAGGTGGTGTTTCTGCAATATCTGTATGGGCCGGATATACAGATCCTGCCGCTGTTGTGCGGGTCCTACGCGCGGAGCATTTACCTGGGGGGGGCGCCGGAGCAGAGCGATGAGGTACGGCGTTATCTGGATGCGCTGCGGGAGATGAACGAGCGGCATGGGCGGAGGATGGTGTGGGTGCTGGGGGTGGATATGGCGCATATCGGGAAGCGGTATGAGGACGCGGATGCGGTGACGGCGAATACGGGGGCGATGATCGAGGTGGAACAGCGGGACCGGCGGCGGATCGCGTCGTTGAATGCGGGCGATACGGACGGGTTCTGGGGGCAGGTGCAGGAGAGGCGGGATCCGCTGAAGTGGTGCGGATCGGCGCCGTTTTATACGTATCTGCGGGCGGCGCCGGAGGCGCGGGGGGAACTGCTGGAGTATGAACAGTGGCAGATTGATCCGCAATCAGTGGTGACTTTCGGCGCCATGCGGTTCAAGTAGTCCTATACTGTGTGCATGAAACCCTCGCGCCGTAAATTGCTCCAATCGGCTGGAATGGCCGGTCTGCCCGCTGCTGCTGGAATGTCCTCTGTTGCTGCTGCTCAGGCGGCGAAAGTGCCGGATATTTATGACTCGATCGGGGTGCGGTCGATCATCAACGCGCGCGGCACGTTCACGATCATCAGCGGATCGACGATGCTGCCGGAGGCACGGGCGGCGATGGATGCGGCGGCGCAGCGGTATGTGCATATCGATGAGTTGATGGATGCGGCCGGGGCGAAGCTGGCGCGGCTGACGGGGGCCGAGTGGGGCCTGGTTTCATCGGGATGCTCAGCGGCGATTACGCATGCCACGGCGGCGTGCGTGGCCGGGGGGAATCCGGACTTGCATGTGCGGATTCCGGACCTGCATGGTTTTCAGAAGGATGAGGTGATCATCCCGACGCATTCGCGCAACGTCTACGACGCGGCGGTGCGGGCGGTGGGCGTGAAGGTGATCGAGGTGTCGACGGCCGAGGAGCTTTCGCTGGCGTTGGGGCCGCGGACGGCGATGGTGTATATCCTGGCGGGGCCGGGGGCGGAGCGGGGTCCGCTGGCGTTTGAGAATCTGGTGAAGATCGTGAAGCCGCACAATGTGCCAATCTTTGTGGATGCCGCGGCGGAGATTCTGACGGTGCCGAACGTGCACCTGCAGCGCGGGGCGGACCTGGTGGCGTATTCGGGCGGGAAGTGCATGCGCGGGCCGCAGACGGCCGGGCTGCTGTTGGGCAAGAAGAGCCTGGTGCAGGCGGCATGGGTGCACAGCGCACCGCACCACGGGTTTGCGCGGTCGTTGAAGATCGGCAAGGAAGAGACGATGGCGATGCTGGCGGCCGTGGAGATGTGGCTGCAGCGCGACCACAAGGCGGAATGGAAGCGTTGGGCGGGGTGGATGGAGACGATTCAGAAGCGGCTGCAGCCGCTGGGATTCGTGGACCTGAAGATCAACGAGCCGAATGAGCTTTCCAACCGCACGCCGGCGCTGCACGTTCGCTGGGATACGGCGAAGTATGGCGTGACGGGGGTGCAGATGGGCCAGATGCTGCTGGCCGGAGAACCGCGGATTACGGTGGCGACGCAGCCGGCGGGCATCAACGTGGTGGCCTATATGATGGCCCCGGGCGATGCCGAGCAGGTGGCCGAGGCGCTTTATAAGCAGCTGTCGACGTTGAAGCAGAAGGCGGCTGAGGCGGTGGCGCCGGCGAAGTTCGACCTATCGGGCCGGTGGCAGGTGAAGGTACAGTATGCCGCCGGGAGTTCGACGCACCATTTCGATCTGCTGCATCGCGAGGCGCAGATTTCCGGTACGCATCAGGGAGATTTTCAGTCGCGTCCGTTGATGGGGAAGGTGAACGGGGCGGCCGTGGAGTTCGGCAGTTCGCTGAGTGAACGGCATGGGGACTCGCTGCAGTTCCGGTTCAGCGGGCAGGCGGCGAGCGCCGATGAGATGTCGGGCGATCTCGACATGGGCGAGTACCGTTCGGCGAAGTGGACGGCGACGCGTGTGAAGGGGCGCAACGGCTGATAGAATCGCAGCACTGTGCGATTGCTGCTACTGATTATTGCGTTGCCCGCGCTGGCTCAGGACTATGCGGGCGAGGTGCGCCCGATTCTGGAGAAGCGGTGCTTCGGGTGTCATAGCGAGGTGGCGCGGACGTCGGGGTTGTCGCTGCAATCGCGGCAGGGAATTCTGACGGGCGGCAACCGCGGGCCGGCGACGGAACATATCCTGGGGGCGATTGCGCAGACGGGCGAATTGAAGATGCCTCCGGCGGGGAAGCTGCCGGAGGCGGAGATCGCCGTGTTGACCAAGTGGGTACGGGGCGGGTTCGCGGGGTTACCCGAAGCTGGGCCGGCGTCGAAGCGGGCGCCGCACTGGGCGTTCGTGAAGCCGGTGAGGCCGGCGCGGGGCGGAGTGGATTACTGGATCGAGGAGCGGCTGCGGAAGGAGGGCTTGTCGTTGAGTCCTCCAGCGGAGCGGGCGACGTTGCTGCGCCGCCTGCATCTGGACCTGACCGGGCTGCCGCCGACACCGGCGGAGGTGGATGCGTTCGTGGCCGACAGGTCGCCGGACGCGTATGCGAGGCGGGTGGAGGCGCTGCTGGCGTCGCCGCATTATGGAGAACGCTGGGGGCGGCACTGGCTGGACCAGGTGCGGTATGCCGATTCCGACGGGGGGAGCCGGGACGAACCGCGGCAGATCTGGAAGTACCGCGAGTACGTGATTGGGGCCTTCAACGCCGACATGCCGTTTGACCGTTTCGTGACGGAGCAACTGGCGGGGGACCTGCTGCCGAATGCGACGGCCGAGCAGCGGATTGCCACCGGGATGCAGCGGAACTCGCTGCTGCAGATTGAGGCGGGGACGGACCGGGAGTTGTACCGGACGGAGGCGGTGGCGGACCGGGTGGATATGTTCGGGACGGTTTTTCTGGGGCTGTCGACGGGGTGCGCGCGGTGTCACGACCATAAGTTCGATCCGGTGTCGCAGCGGGAGTATTATCAGCTGTTCGCGTTCTTCAATAACGTGAATGAGTATTCGAACGACTTGCCGCCGTTTTCAGATACGAACGACCTGGAGATTACGCATCAGCCGCTGATTGCGCTGGGGCCGGCGGAGGAGGTGCGGAAGTACGAGGCAGTGCGGGCGATGCTGCTGGCGCTGCATAAGGAACGTTCGGCGTACCTGAATGGCCAGCAGGTGGACGCGAGCAAGGATGCGGGGCTCAAGTTGCGGAATGAGACGATCGCAGCGCTTCGGAAGCAGGTGCCGAAGGTGGCGCTCTCGATGGTGATGGCGGAGATGGCCGAACCGCGGCCGGCCTATATCCTGCTGGGCGGGGATTATCAGCGGCGCGGCGCGCCGGTGCGGGCGGAGGTGTTGGGCGGGCTGCACGCGGCGCCGAAGGGGGAAAAGAAGAACCGGTTGGACCTGGCGCGGTGGCTGGTTGACCCGGCCAATCCGCTCTTGGCGCGGGTGACGGTGAACCGGATCTGGCAGAGGTATTTCGGGACGGGCATTGTGGAGACGGAGAACGACTTCGGCCGGATGGGGGCGAAGCCGACGCACCCGGAGCTGTTGGACTGGCTGGCGACGGAGTTCATCGCCAGCGGCTGGAGCCAGAAGGCGATTCACCGGGCGATTGTGCTGTCGAAGACTTATCAACAGGCGTCGGCGGCGCGGGAGGAGCAGGAACGGAAGGATCCGCGGAACCGGCTGCTATCGCGGCAGAACCGGCTGCGCCTGGAGGCGGAGATCATCCGGGATTCGGCGCTATTTGCGAGCGGGTTGCTGCATCCGGCGATCGGGGGGCCCAGCGTGTTTCCGCCGCAGCCGGATGGGGCGATGGCGGCGAGCCAGGTGAAGAAGACGTGGACCCCGTCGACGGGCGTGGACCGCTACCGGCGCGGGCTGTACACGCACTACTGGCGGATCACTCCGCATCCGGCGTTGACAGTGTTCGACGGGCCGAACGCGATGATGGCCTGTACGCGGCGTTCGCGAAGCAACACGCCGCTGCAGGCGCTGACGCTACTGAACAACGAAGCGTTCCACGAGATGGCGCAGGCGATGGGGCGGCGGATTGTCGAACAGGGCGGGGCAACCGAGCAGGCGCGGCTGGAGTACGCATTCCGGCTGACGCATGCGCGGCGTCCGGAGGCAGTGGAACTGGCCCGGCTGCGGGATCTGTTGCGCGCGGAAAAGGATGATCTGGCCACCAACCTGGCCGAGGCGGAGAGACTGGCCGGACCTCTGGCCGACCGTTCCGTGGCGCCGTGGGTAGCCGTGGCGCGCATTTTGATTAACACTGATGAATTCATTACCCGTGAGTAATCTGGCATGAACTGGAACCCCAACGCACTGGCCTGGAATCGCCGCCACTTCTTATCCGCCTGCGGACTGGGCGCCGCGCGGCTGGCCCTGGCCGGCGAACCGCATTTCGCGCCGAAGGCCAAGCGGTTGATCTACCTCTTCATGGAGGGCGGACCGTCGCAACTCGACCTGTTTGACGACAAGCCGCGGCTGCGGGCCGCGGATGGGGAGCCGTTCCCGATGTCGCTGCTGGCGGGCAAGCAGTTTGCATTCATGGAGAACATGGCGGCGCCGACAGTGTATGGATCGCGGGCGACGTTTGCGAAGCACGGGCAGAGCGGGAATATTGTCTCAAGCTATCTGCCGCATATTGCCGGCGTGGCGGACCGCATTGCGATTGTCCGTACGGTGCAGTCGAAGAACGTAAACCATTCGCCGGCGATGGTGCTGGCGCATACGGGTTCGATTGTGCCGGGGCGGCCGAGCCTGGGGGCGTGGCTGTTGTACGGGCTGGGATCGGAGTCGAAGAATCTGCCGGCGTTCGTGTCGATGATCAGCGGTCCGCGTGGCCCGCGGAACGGGCCGGATATTTGGGGCAGCGGGTTTCTGCCGAGTTCGTTTCAGGGAGTGCCGTTCGCACCCGGGCCGAACCCGATTTACGACGTGGCGAGCCAGCCTGGCGTGACCGGCATGCGGCAGCGCCGGGCCATTGATGCGCTGCGAGATCTGAACGGGCAGCGGCGGGCAGCGACAGGCGACGCCGAGATTGACACGCGTGTGGCCTCCTACGAAATGGCGTTCCGGATGCAGGCGAGCGCGCCGGAGTTGATGGATATCGGCAGCGAGCCGCAAGAGACGCTGGACCTGTACGGCGCGACGCCGGGGAAGGGAAGTTTCGCCAACAACTGCCTCCTGGCGCGGCGTCTGATTGAACGCGGGGTGAAGGTGGTGCAGCTTTACCACACCGATTGGGACCACCATACGGGTATCGACAAGGGGCTCCAGAAGATCTGCCCGGAGGTGGACCGGCCGTCGGCGGCATTGATCACCGACCTGGCGCGGCGAGGTTTGTTGGAAGATACATTGGTGATCTGGGGCGGGGAGTTCGGCCGGACGCCGATGAGTGAGGGCGGCAAGCGGGGCGGGCTGGGACGAAATCACCAGATTGACGCGTATACGATGTGGATGGCCGGGGGAGGCGTCAAACCGGGGATCACTATCGGGGAGACGGACGAACTCGGCCTGAAGCCCGTGGCGGACCCCGTTCCGCTGCATGATCTGCATGCGACGGTGCTGCATCTGTTCGGCCTGGAGCACACGCGGCTGACGTTCCGCTACCAGGGGCGGGATTTCCGGTTGACGG
>CAZWDD010000081.1:0-19255 GCA_964632345.1 uncultured Solibacteraceae bacterium
CCCGATCGGCGGCGTCACCGGCCACTGTCTCCATGAGGGCGAGTTGGGTGAGTTTCTTCCATTCCTCCGTGCGGCCCGCTGGACCGGCGTCGGGAAGCATGCGGCCTGGGGCAACGGCGAGATCCACATGCGCTAGCACCACGGCTTGGAGCAGACGATCGCCACCGCGGAGAGATTGCCGGCGTACTGACGGAACATCCGGCGCATCGCAAGTACGCGCTGGCGGGCAACGGGCATCCGCATCAGGTTGAAGGCGATTCGCAACACGCCGGCGATGCCTTCATCCTGCAGCATCCGGCGAGGCTCTAGCAGGTGCATGGGCGCCCGCGTCTGCCATTCGAGCTGAAACCCGGCATCTGCCAACAACTGGCGCCACCCGGCAAGGGTCGCCGGCCGCACGCCGACATGGATGTTCATCGACATTTCACGCTCGATGGACTTTCGTGTTCCGGCGTCGATGTTATCCGGACCGAGGGCGAGTTCGTGAATTCCGTAGCGGCCACCGGGGCGAAGGATCCGGAACGCTTCGGCCAGAATCCGCCGCTTTTGCTCCGGCGTCTGCATGGAGAGCATGGCTTCGCCATAGACCAGATTGGCGGAGCCGGAAGCCAGGCCGGTTGCCTCGGCCGACGAAGCGGTGAAGTGAACGGACGGACCGCCGAGTTCCTGCGTCAACCGACGCGCCACCGCCGGCTCGCGGTCGATGTCGACGTAGCGTCGCGGGTTCCGGGCGAGGGTCACCCGGGCCGTGCGCCAAGGCCCGGGGAAAACTCCACGACGTCGTAATCACCACCGCCGTCCAACTGCGCGAGGAGTTGCGTTGTCAATTCCACGCCTACGGGACGCGGAACACGCTTCCCGAGACTGGACAGATGCCAATGACCGGGCTGTTTGGCGGCGTTGGCGGCAGGGTGGTGCAGTGTGGGAACAGAGATAGTGTGGCTCATGCCCGCATTCCGAAACTGGCTTGCAGAAAGCACCGTAACCTCGGTCACGACCGGCCGTTTTCGCCCTCTCGCACTGGTGGTTCACAGTGGGTGAAAGATTTTATTCTCCCTGTTTTCAGATACTTTTCGGCGTAAAGTATTTTTGGCTACTGACACGGCTGCTAGTGTGAGGGTGTAAGAAGCGACGCGCGGTTGAGCGCCGCCGCCGACCCTGGGGCGGGTTGGCGGAATGCTGCAGCTCCCGCACGCCGCTTCTTACCCGCACTGGTTACAACGGACCGGACGCCGGACTCGGGCCCCGGCGTTCCGTCTGTTCACCATTGCCAAACGGGCCGCGCGCCCCCTTGGGAGGGGAGGCACGCGGCCCACAATCAGAATCGAGTTTGCGGAACGGATCAGCAGGTAGAGCGCAAGAGCAGCTCCCGCGGTCCGGGCCGCGGCGCGGTGGTCATGGCGACCATCGCGATACGGGCCGCGCGCCGCCTTCGGCGCGCGGCCCTTTTTTTCGTTTTGGAAAGGAAGGTAGAGATGGGAAAAACGATTCGTATCCTGTCGATTGACGGAGGGGGAATCCGAGGGATCCTCCCTGCCACCGCCCTCGCATGGCTGGAGCGGCGGACGGGACGGCCGGTAGCGCGGCTGTTCGACCTGATTGCTGGCACATCGACCGGCGGCATTCTGGCGCTGGGGCTGACACGGCCGGGCCGCACGGGCCAACCGGCGTACTCGGCGGCCGAGATGGCGGCGCTCTATGAGCGGGAAGGGGCACGCATCTTCTCCCGCACCTGGCGGCACCGGCTGCGCTCGCTGGGCGCGATCGGGGACCAGAAGTATCCTTCGTCCGGTGTGGAGGAGGTGCTGGCGGAGTATTTCGGCGAAGCACGGCTGAAGGAAGCGTTGACCAGCGTTGTGGTACCGAGTTACGAGATCGAGCGCCGGGTGCCATTCTTCTTCAAGAGCCTTGCGGCGAAGCAGATGGAGACGCACGATTTTCCGATGTGGCAGGTGGCGCGTGCGACCTCGGCGGCGCCCACGTACTTCGAGCCGGCGCGGATTCCGGCGGGCGGTAACGGAGACTACTGGGCACTGATCGATGGCGGCGTCTTCGCGAACAATCCGGCGGCGTGCGCGCTGGTGGAAGCCCAGGCGCAGTTCCCGGATGCGGACCGCTTCGTCGTCATCTCGCTGGGAACCGGAATGACGGTGCGGCGCATCGCCTATGAAGACGCGCGCAACTGGGGCGTTGCGCGGTGGGCCAAGCCGGTGCTCGATATCGTCCTCGACAGCGCATCGGAAACGGTGGACTATCAGTTGTCGCAACTCCTGCCGCGGGACAGCTACTACCGGTTGCAGACGACGATTGAGAAGAGCATCTCTCGGCTGGACGAGACCGGGACGGAGCACCTGCGGCGGCTGCACCTGGCGGGAGAGAAGATGGTGCGCGACAACGCGGGCCAGTTGGAGCGGATCGCCGAACTGCTTACGGCATGAGGCATCCGATGGGCTGGCCGGGCGGGGGCGCAAGCGGCTTCGGCACAGTGACCACTTTCGGGTCTCGTTCGAAGCGTTCGATCTGGGCCGCGGCGAAAGAGTGGAGCGCGGCCCAGGCGGGGTCGGCCGATCGGCGGACGGCTAGGTCCCGGCGGAGGGCGGTGAGTACCGAATGGGCCTGCGCCCGCGCGCCGGGCGCGGCGGACTCGTCGGCGGCAAGGGCCATCAGGTGATGGAGAACGGCCATGTTGACGCTTTTCTGAATCTCCCCACGCATGCCGGGAAGCGGTGCGGCCTGCCAGGTACCGGCCATCAGGCGGCGGATCACGGTGGCGAAGCCCGGCTGGGCGGCGTCGCGCGCCTTGAGTTGATCGAGCCGGGTGGCGCGGGCGGGGTGCAGTAGGAGTCCGAGCGTATGGTGGGCCGCCGTCTCGGCCGCGGCGACTGGATCGAAGGTGCGCCCCGTCCGGCTCTGGAATTGTTCGCGCGTCTCGTCATAGCCGTAGGCAAGCGGCGGAATCTGCGCCAGGAGCGGCTCCGGGATTTCCAGATTGCCCGGTTGGAGCGTACGCAGGAGGAGGTCGAGCGCGCGGTTCTGTTCGGCGGCAGGGACGATGCGGGTCACCGTCTGGTTGTCGCCCTTCAACGCATAGTTGTAGTCCACGCCGCCGAGGACTTTGGCGGCCGCTTCGGTCTGGTAGCGGTGCATGAGATAGACGGGGACGAGCGTATCGGCCAGGCTGGACAGCGGCGCACCGGCGGGGATGGCGGCCGGAGAGAAGCGGCCGAGCGCGGCGCGGCGCAGTGCGAGGACCCGTTCGAGTTCGTCGAGCGCGCTAGCGCCGTTGTCCCAGAGATGGGCGACGGGACTGGAGCCGGCCGTGTCGCGCGCTTCGTCATCGGAGAGGAAGCGAAGCCCCTTGGCGTGCGCGGCCCGCAGGAGGGCGTCAAGGGCGCGGGCTTCATCGGCACCGGGAGGGAAGTGCTGATAGCCGTAGGCGATGGAGACCTTGTCCCACTCCCCGATGCCTTCGGCATAGGCGGCGGAGAGATCGACCGAACCGTCCGGCGCGAGGCGGGCCAGCGGATGCGGATAGTCCATGACCGAGGCGCGGGCAGAGACACTGGCGGCGAAGTTGTGCGTCAACCCGAGGGTGTGGCCGACCTCATGCGCGCTCAATTGCCGGAGCCGTGCGAGGGCCATCTCCCGCATGGCGGGACTGACCGACTTTCCCTCCTCGTACGGAGCCAGCAGGCCTTCGGCAATCATGTAGTCCTGCCGCACGCGGAGCGACCCGAGCGTGACGTTGCCTTTGAGGATCTCCCCGGTCCGCGGGTCCACCACCGAGCCGCCATAGGACCAACCGCGGGTGGAGCGGTGCACCCAGTGGATCATGTTGTAGCGGATATCGAGCGGGTCGGCATCGGGCGGCAGTAGTTCCACGCGGAAGGCGTTGCGGTAACCGGCAGCGGCGAAGGCCTGATCCCACCAGCGAGCGCCTTCGAGCAGCGCGGTGCGGATGGGCTCCGGAGTGCCGCGATCGAGGTAGTAGACGATGGGCTTGACGGGATCGGAGACGGCCGCGGCGGGGTCCTTCTTCTCCAGACGGTGGCGGATGATGTAGCGCTGGTCGATGGGTTGCCCGAGCGGGGCGGCGTAATCGGCAAAGCGCATGGGAATGAAGCTGGAGCGGGTGTCGAAAGCGCGCGGGCGGTAGTTGGCGTCCGGCAGGCGGACGAAGGAGAAGTGCTCGCGGAGAGTGATGGACTCGGCGTCGGGCGCGACCTCGGTGACGAAGCGGCCCGGAGCATCGCCGGCGAACGTCAACGTCACTTCGACTTCGGTATTCGACGGAAAGCTGCGCGTGCGGGAAAGGTAGACCGCTGAGCGGGCCGGATCGACGCGGAAGGTTCCCTGGCGGGAGCGGCGAATGCGGGCGGCGGCGCCGTGGACGTCGCGCAGAAGGAACGGAGTGAGGTCAATGAGGACACGGGCCTCCTCTTCGGCGGCGATGGGAAAGCCGTGGTGGATGGAGGAAGCGAAGGCGTCTTCCACGGCGAGGCGTTCCGCGGCGTCGCGCGAGGTCGCGCGAAACTTGAGATTCCGCTCGGTGAGCAGGATCTTCGGACCGACACGATCGAAGCGGAGGATGCGTTCGGCGCCAAGCTGGTTGCGGTCGAGCCCGATGTCGTTCGAACCGAGGCCTGCCGCCAGTGAGGTGTAGAACAGAAACTCTTCGCCGGGCTTCTCGATTTCCAGAAACAGATTCCCCGACTTTTCGTCCCAATAGAGAGGAAAGAAACCAGGCAGCTTCCGCATGGCGGCGGTTTTCTCCGCGATGGAAGCGGCCGGGGCCGCCAGGGCCGCGAAAAAGATGAGGAACGGCAACACGCGCATAGTCGCATTGTCGTATGTTTGAAGGAACAGGGAATGGGAATGAAGTGGTTCGCAAGTATGATATTGGCAGCGGCAGGATTGGGCGCGCAGACGGTTTGTCAGCCCGTGCTGATCTATACGCCGTGTGAGATCGTCTTCACCCTCGACGAGAACGAAGCCAAACAGCACCCCAATCCGTACTGGTCCGTGGACATCCGCGCCGAGGTACGCTCGCCGCGTTTCAAGACCCATCAGGCACACGCCTTTTTCGATGGCGGCAACCGGATGGTGATCCGTTTTTCCCCAACCGAACCGGGCCCATGGGAGTTCCGCGTGACAACGAATCTGCCCCGGTTCAACGGAAAGCAGGGTAAGTTCGACGCGACTCCGTCCGACCATCCGGGCTTTGTGCAGGTTCGGAACGTGCGGCACTTCTGGACGGAAGAGAACAGGAAGCCGCACCTGTGGATGGGCGACGAGTGGATGGATTTCGCCACGGTGGCGCGAGCAGCTTTCGATGCCGGCCTGGAACGCCGGGTGAAGGAGAAGTACAACCACATTCGCGGCTACCTTTTGGGCCCGGCCGTCGAGCGCGCCTTCCCTGCCCCGGACCGCCCGGATACCGCCCATTTCCGGGAGCTGGACGACCGCATCCGTGCGATGAATGAAAAGGGCGTGACCGCCGATCTGGTCCTGGGGAAGGCCGGCAATCAGCTGGCGAAGATGCTGCCGACGCGGCAGCACCGGGAGCGTTTTGCCCGCTACGTTGCCGCGCGCTACTCGGCCTACGGGATTACCTGGCAACTGGTGGAGCAGTTTGAAAGCTATGAGAACGGCCGGCAGTTCTGCCGGGACCTGGCGGCGAGCCTCCGCCAGTTCGATCCGATGAGCCGCCCGCGCACGGCCCACGCTGCCCAGACGGCGGCGCCGCTCGTGCGGGACGGGTGGCTGGACTACCTGATCTACGACTCCGACAACGACAGCCTGAACGCCGTGGAACGGCAGATCTACGCGAAGCCGTTCGTCAACACGGGCTTTGCCGGCAAAGGCGGCTCCACGGGCGAAGAGTTCCGTAAGAAACTATGGCGGGCGGCGATGAACGGCCACTATCTGGCGAGCCGCCGGAAGGGGGAGTCCGCCGAAGACGCCAAGGCCATGGAAGTCTGGTTCGACCTGCTGCAGCGCTGCCGCTACTGGGACATGGAGCCGTACTTCGATGTGGATGGGGGAAAGTCGCTCGCGCTCGAAGGGATCGAGTATCTCGTCTACGTTGAAAAGCCCTCCGGACCGGTGGAAGTACTGGTGGAAAAGCATGGCTACGACGTGTACTGGATCGACCCGGCCACCGGTGAGGCGACGCAACCGAAGAACAAGGACTGGAAGGGCGAGAAGTTCGTGGCCGAGCCGCCGTCGGCGACGCAGGACTGGATCCTGCATCTCTCGCGCGACGGCAAGAAAGAGGGCATGCTGCGGTCCTACAAATTCGAGGCGAGGCTGGTGCCGGTGCAGGAGGTGGAAACCTTGGAGAAGGCCGTGCCGTTCGCACTGGCGGCGCCGGGCGGGGATACGATCTCCGTCTCCAAGCCGCCTTCGTTTTCGATCACACTGAAGCGGCAAACGCGCGCCACACGCGCGATGTCCTACGTGATCTCTGGAGAAGTCACAACGAACGGACAAGGCTACCGGGTGCTGGCGACAGGGCCACAGGGGCAGTTGGCGATTCCGAAGGCGTTTGGCAACAGCGGCGTCATGATTCTACGCGTGACCGGTATCAATGCGAACGGGAAAGTGTACGCGCAGGACCGTGTCTTCCGGTTGGAACCGTGAGCGAACAACTGGTACTGGCCATCGATACGACGGGTGAGTTCGGCAGCCTGGCCATCGGCACGCCGGAGCGAGTAATCGAAGAGGTCCTGATGCACTCGCCGGACGGCTACGGTCACGTTCTGTTTGAGCGGGTGGAGGCGCTGCTACACGGAAATGGCCTGGCGTTGGCCGACATTGCGCTGTTCGCGGCGGCGGCGGGCCCGGGCTCGTTTACGGGAGTCCGTGTGGGATTGACGGCGGCGAAGGGACTGGCGGCAGCGATGGGCAAGCCGGCCGCGGCGGTCAGCAATTTACAGGCGCTGGCGCGGCTGGGCGAGGGGCACCTGCGGGCCGCGGTCCTGGATGCGCGGCGCGGAGAGATTTTTGGCGCGGTGTACGATGCCTCGGGAACTCCGGTTTGCGCGGAGACAGTGGCGCCGTTTGGACAATGGTTGGATACGCTGCCAGCGGAGCCATTGACCTTTGTGTTCCCGGACGAGGCTCCCTTCGCCGCCGCGATGGCGGCTAGCCGGTTCGCTGCGGCGCCCCGGGTATCGGCCGGCCGCGCCCTTGCCGGCTCGGTGGCGTGTCTGGCTTGGCGCCAGGCGACCGATCCAGCTCTGCTTGACGCCAACTACGTCCGCAGATCCGATGCGGAACTTTTCTGGGTGGACAAGTAGCCACGCACTGTCCGCAGGGCATTGAGATGGAGCGGGAGACGGGGATCGAACCCGCGACCAACAGCTTGGAAGGCTGAGACTCTACCACTGAGTTACTCCCGCTCAGACAAGAGCCTTCCGACACTTCATGATACCAAAACAAAACGGGCGGAGCCTGGTTGACTCCGCCCTTATGCACAGGTTTTGAGGGGAAATTTTGTCAGCTGGCGCACTCGCCACGGCCCAACTGGAGGCTGAAGGTTTCCTGATCACCCCAGTCCATGAACCATTCGGCATCGTACTCGGCGGGCTTGGCCAGATCGGCCACCATCGTGCGGAAGAACTCCACTTTGTGGCGGACGACGTACTCGCGGAAGGACTCGCCTTCCTGGCGGTTGACGATGAAATGATCGAGCACGCGCCGGGCGGCGACCGGAGCCAGCTTTGCCGGCAGACTCGAGATCGCCAGGCCGAACCGCAACATGCCCTCGCGATCGTAGCCGCCACCGAGCATCATCTGGTAATAAGGCACTTCCTTGCCCTGGACCTTGCGCGAGTTGCCATAAAAACCGAGCGACCCGATCCAATGCTGGCCGCAGGAGTTCGGGCAGCCGGAGATCTTCACCGACAGTCCGCGCACCTGTTTATCGGTGTAGCCGGCCACGGCCTCGCTCATCGCGGCGGCCAGATTCATGGACTTGGTTAGCGCCAGATTGCAGGAGTAAGCCCCCGGGCACGAGACGGTGTCGACCAGTTCGCCGGCCCCGGCTTCGGCCAGATCCAGTTGCTTGAGCGCCGCGAAGACACGCCGAAGGTTGTTCACGGGAATCCAGGCCAGGTGCAGGTTCTGGTCGATATCCACACGCACAATGGAATCGCCGGCATCACGGGAAAGCTGCGCCAGTCCGCGCATCTGCGAAGCCACCATGTTGCCCTGTGACACGCGAATCGTCACAATGCCGTACCCTGACTGCTTCTGCTCGCGAACGTTGGACTCCAGCCAGCGGTCGAATTCCGGGTCCACCGGGGTCGCGCCAAGAACGGGCAACTGGCCGCCATCGCCCAGTGCAGGCGTTACGCTCTGATAGCCGCCAAAATTCTCCGGCACGATCTCCGGCGCCTTCGTCCCGCCATTGGCCAGGATGTCAGCGTAGTTCTCTTCGATCGTCTGCTTCACCCACTCAAAGCCGCGTTCCCGCAGCACGAACTTCAACCGCGCCTTGTTCTTGTTCTGGCGGTTACCGTACTGGTTGAACAGCCGCAGGACGGCTTCCGTGCGCGGAATCAACTGCTCCACCGGCAGGAACTCATCGAGCAGTGCCGCCTCATTCGGCAATGGTCCCAGACCGCCGCCGATGACCACACGGAAGCCCTTCTGGCCATCCCGAATCATCGCCGTCAGGCCGAGGTCATGAATGGCCAGCGCCATGTCATCCTGCTTGCCGCCACTGAAAAACGCGATCTTGAACTTCCGCGGCATGCTGTCGGTGAGCGGGTTGTGCAGGAAGGCCAGCGCCGTCTGCCGCACGTACGGTTGCACGTCAAACGCCTCGTCGGCCAGCAGGCCGGACAGCGGGCTGGCCGTGATGTTGCGAACCGTGTTGTAGCAGGCCTCGCGCGTCGTCAGGCGGGCGTCGGCCAGCCGGTGCAACAGGTCCGCCACGCGCGGCAACGGGATGAAGTGATACTGCATGTTCTGACGCGTGGTCAGATGGCCCTTGCCCTCGGCGAATTCATCGGCGACCGCCGCCAGCACGTCCAACTGATCGGCCGTCAGAATCCCGCCCGGAATCTTGGTCCGGATCATGTGCACGCCGGGCTGCCGCTGCGAATAGACACCGCGCCGCAACCGGTGTGCCCGGAACTGATCGTCCGTCAGGGCGCCGGCCATGTATTCGCTGGCGGCCGCCCGGAATGCTTCAATGTCCTCCCGCACCGTTCTATCGAATTCGGCTTCCACCGCGGTGCGTGTATCGAGGCTTGGATCTTGCAGCAAATCAAATCTCCCTGTTCTCGATAGAGAATACCATAATTCAACTTCGCCACGCATCCGGTGTCTAATGAAAGAGATGCTTCGCGTCTGTTTTCTGCTGGCGGCGGTGAGTGTATGGGCCGACACGCGATGCGTCGAATGCCACCAGGCTATCGTTGCATCTTATAACCGCACGGGCAAGGCGCGCAGCATTGCCAGGCCACGGGCGGAGATACAACCACAGCGGCAGTGGTATCACGAGTTCTCCGGGCGGCGCATGCTGGTGATCTGGCAGCAGGGAAAGATGACGCACGGCATCGAGCAGAAGGGCACGGTGGAGGCGTATGAAGTGGATTGGGCGATCGGTTCGGGCCGGGAGGCGAAGTCCTTCCTGGTGCGGATTGCCGACTCGCTGTTCCAGTCGCCGCTGGCCTACTATGCCAACCGGATCTTCTGGGACATGGCGCCGGGCTACGTTGTCGATTCCGATCCGCACTTCTACCGTCCGGCGCAGCGGGAATGCCTGCAGTGCCACGCCGGACGCGCCGCGCCGGTGGCCGGCACGCGGAACCGTTATGCCGACCTGCCGTTTCCCGAGCCCGCCATCTCCTGCGAGAGCTGCCATGCCGACCCGGCCGCTCATCTGAAGGCGCCTGGAAAAGGCAATATCATCAACCCCGCCCGCCTGCCGCATAGCCGGCGCGACGCGGTCTGCGACTCCTGCCATTTATCTGGAGAGGCGCGCGTGGCCAACCCCGGCCGCCAGATTGGCGACTACCGCGCGGGCATGGCGATGGAGGATGTCTTCTCGATTTACGTTTCCCGAAAGTCGGCCGACGACACGATCCTTCCCGTCTACAGCCATGCCGAACAGCTTGCCTCCAGCCGCTGTGCCACGCAGAGCGAGGGCCGGATGTGGTGCGGCTCCTGTCATGACTCCCACCGCGAGATCGGCGAAAAAGAGCGGCTGGTCCACTATCGCGACCGCTGCCTGAAATGCCATCAGGGGGAACCGGCCGAGACCCATCGCCGCAAGGCCGGTGACGACTGCGTTCGCTGCCATATGCCGCGCGAGGGAACGTTCGACGGCAGCCACGCCGCCCGTACCAATCACTGGATTCGCAACGGGAAGAACGACACCCGGTTTCTGGATCGGGGCGAGTATCTGCGACCGTGGCGGGAACCGCCGGCCGCACTGCAGAGCCGGAATCTGGCGCTCGCCTATCTATCCAACTATGAAAAAACGCGCAGCCTGAAGCGCCTGCGGGCCGGGCTGGAGAGTTTCAACAAGGCCGTGGAGGAGGGGCAGTCCGATGGCGAGATGGCCGTCGCAGCGGCCCTGCAGCACCTGCGCCAGAAGGCGCCGTTGAAGGCGATTCCGCTGCTGGAGCAGGCGGTGCAGGAGCAGCCAGGCCATACGATGCGAAGGCTGCAGTTGGCGGCAGCTTTGGGTTCGGCGGGACGAACGGACGAGGCCAGGCAGCAGGCGCTGGAGGCGATCCGGCTGGAACCGCTGCTGGAGCAGGCCTATAACGTAATGGCGCAGTTGGAACCGGCGCGCGCGGCCTATTGGAAAGAGCAGTACCGCAAGGCCGCGCCGAAGCGAAATCTACCCTGACGGGATCCAGAGGGCGCACCAGCCGTCCTGCTCCCGCACCGCTCCTTGTCCAAACAGTGCTTCCATCTCCGCCGCCTGTTCCGGGAGGAAGCCGCTCAGCAGCAGCCAGCCGCCCGGGCGGAGGATGCGCCGCAGCTCCTCCCGCAGCTCCCGCAGCACGGCCAGATGGATATTCGCGATGACGCCGTCGAACCGCTGCGACGCCAGCGCCTCGGCCGAGCCCAGGAAATCCACCAGCCCGGCCGAGGCCGGGTCCAGGTCGCACCCGGTGGCGCGCGCCCCAAGCGCCTTGGCCGCGCGAGTCAGGATGCCGGTACCGGCGCCGATATCGGCCACCCAATCCCCCGGCCGGACGGCCTGTTCGAGCAGGGCCAGACAGAGCTGCGTGGTGGGATGGTCCCCGCCGCCAAACACGTTTCCGGGCACCATCTCCAGGCGGATCCGTCCCGGCGGCGTCTCCGCCTCCACCCAGGCCGGGCACAGGAAGAAACGCTGCCCGGCCAGCACCGGTTGCCAGCCGGCCTGCCACTCGGCGGACCAATTCCTGTCCTCCATCCGCACGGGCTCGCCACCGCCGAAGGCGGCCGCGGCCGCCCGTGCCGCCTCTTCGGAGTCAAAGTAGACGGCGACGGAGCCGTCCCGTTCTTCGATGCCGGAGACAGGCAACAGGGCGAGCGACTCCGTCAACGCGCCGGCATCGCGCCCCCGCAACGGAATCTCGATGCAGTAGCAGCTCAATCCCGGTTCAGCGCCTTCACACGCCAATACGGCTTCGATTTCTCCGCCGGGTCCATGACGTAGGTTTCCGAAGTTTTCGCCGCGTCGTAGCCGCGCCACAGCCACGTCAAAGCTGCCGGCAGTTCGGCGTTGCCGTGCTGCGTGTTGTGCTGCGCGTTACCGAAGACGAAGTGGTGGTCGTACTCCTTCATCTTCAGCGAATTTGCCAGCGCGATATTCTGCAGCGGCCACGAGCCATGGTTGTTCTCCAGATCGTTGGCGCCATCCGACATCCAGACCCTGATGTTCTTCCGGTCCGACTTCCGCACCAGGAAGGGATAGATGTTGCCGCCCTCTTTCTGCCAGGGCTTCCATTGAATGCTGGTATAGCTGCCAATGCGCGAAAGGACACGAGTGAAATGCTCGTTGTGGAACCACGCCACGGTGAAGGCGCAGATGGCGCCCGAACTCTCCCCGGCAATCGCGCGCGAGTAACCATCCTTGCGGATGTTGTACTTCGCCTCGACGTCTTTCAGGATCTCATCGCGCAGGTAGCGCGCATAGGTGTCGTCCACCGAGTCGTACTCCACGCTGCGCATCCGGCGCTGCCCGATCAGGCCCGGTGAGATGAAGACTTGAATCGTCACCGGCATCTTCTTTTCGTGCATCAGGTTGTCGAGCACCGTCAGCAGCCGGGAACTACCCGGGCGCTGCGTGTATTTTTCCCCATCCTGCCAGACCATCAACGCTGCCGGCGTCGCGGCGTTGTACTGAGCGGGAACATAAATCCAATAATCGGCGGTCATGCCGTCGTAGACCTTGCTGGTATGGACGATCCTTTCCGACACCTTTCCCTGCGGCACGCCCGGCTTCTCGTAGCTGAGCAGTCCGAACGCCGGAACGTCATTCGGCAGCCGGAGCGGCGCGGCAAGCAGCGGCTCCCCGCTCACCTGCCAGTAGTAGTTGTGCGAGCGGCCGGTGGCGCCGGAAGCGGACACGATCCAGGTGTCGGTTCCCTTCAGCCGCACGGGCTTCGGACCCGGCGCCTCGTTCCAGAAGAAGGCCGGCGTCGAAGCGGTGTCGACCGCAAACACAAAGTCCCCCAGATAGCCAGCCCAGGCCTTGCCGGCCTTCCGGTCCTCCGCCTTCGTCGCGGCCATCAGCTTTTCCTTGAAGGCCGCTGACTGCGGTGACTTCCTTGCCAACTGCACCAACTCCTGCGCCGGCTCAGCGGCGAATGCGGCCACCCACAGCCCGGCAAACAAAATTCCCAGTTTCATTTTCCTTTTCCTGTTCCTGCGAAATAAGGGTCGGCCTCCGGAATCGCCGCCCCATCCTTACGCGGGGACGACGCGCCGTAGTGCATCCCCGCGTCCCGATCCACCTGCACCGCCTGGCCGCCGCCCATCTGCCCGGAGAACTCCGCGCGCCAGTCGACGTAATGCCCCATCGCGCCCAATTTCTCCCGCGCCGCCGTATCCAGCCGGCTCTCCATCATCACGCTGCACCCCTCCACCGTGCGGCGGGTGAAGCGCGGCGCCTCCAGCGCGGCCTGAATATTCATGCCGTGATCCACCACGTTTGAGACAAACTGCGCATGCGCCTGGGCCTGGTTGGCGCCGCGCATAATGCCAAACGCAATCTTCTGCCCGCCCTTTTCCATGAAGCCGGGAATGATCGTATGAAAAGGCCGTTTCCGCGCAGCCAGCACATTCGGATGTTTCGGATCGGAGGAGAAGTTGCCGCCGCGGTCATGCAGATGAAAGGCGTAGTCGTCGACGGCCACGCCAGAGCCCCACATGTCGGAGATGCTCTGAATCCAGCTCACCATGTTGCCGTCGCGGTCGACCACGCTGAGGTAAATCGTGTGCCCCTTGTCCAGCTCCCCGGGCCGCGCGTCGCAATTGGCTTTTTCCGGATCGATCCCGGCGGCCCGCGCCTTGGCGTAGGATTTGGACAACATGCCGGCCTGCGGAACGCTTGCCTGACGCGGGTCCGCCACGTAGGCGTACAGGTCCCGATAGGCCAGTTTCTGCGCCTCGATCTTGATATGCATTGCCGCCGCCGACCGCTGGTCCATCTCCGGCAGCGGGAACTGTTCCATGAGGTTCAACATCATCAGAGCAGCGATGCCCTGGCCGTTGGGCGGCATCTCGTAAACCTTCCAGCCCCGGTAGTCCACCGCGATCGGCGCGATCCACTCAGAGGTGAACTCGGCGAAGTCGGACGCCTCCAAGGTGCCCCCAAGCCGGCGCGACGTCTTCAGAATCGACTGCGCAACCGGCCCCTTGTAGAAGGCATCGCGCCCTCCTTGGGCTACCAGTTCCATGGCGTCGGCAAGTGCGGGCACACGGAAGCGCTCCCCGGTCCTTGGCGCGCGTCCATCCAGAAGCCAATACTTGCGAGCGTTCTCGTCGCCGCGCAGTTTCCCCTCCCCGCTCGCCCAATCCTCCGCAATAATCTCGGTGACAGCGAACCCCTGCCGGGCATAGTGAATCGCCGGACGAAACAGTTCGGCCCACGGCAGCTTGCCGTACTTCCTGTGCATCTGCCACCAACCGTCAACCGCGCCCGGAACCGTAACGGTGTGGATGCCGGTCGACGGGACGCCGTTCAACCCCTTGGCCCTGTAGGCCTCCAGTGTCTGGCCACGGCCCGACCACCCGCTGGCATTGATCCCGCTGAGCGCGCCGGACTTTCCGTCGTAGTGAATGGCGAACAGGTCCCCGCCCAGGCCGCACATCATCGGCTCCACCACGCCCAGCACGGCGTTGGCGGCAATGGCAGCATCAACAGCAGATCCGCCCCGGGCCAGGATCGCGGCTCCCGCCTGCGAGGCCAGCGTCTGGCTGGTGGCCGCAATGCCCCGGTCGGTAATCGCCATCGAGCGTGCCTGCCAGCGCTCCTGCGCCAGCAAGCTCATGCAAAATAGAAGTAGTGCGAATCCTTGCGGCATCAATTTCATCTCTAATGACCGTGCCGTGATATCGTACCAAGTGATCGGAGCCTGCATGCAGAGACGCCGTTTTTTTACCACCGCTTCCGGCGCAGCCATCAGTCTGAGCCAGTTCCCCCATCATCTTTTTGCCGCGGATAAGCCGAAGTCTGGCACCGACCGCGTGACGCTCGGCCCCAAAAAGATCGTCCTCAGCCGCCTGGCGCAGGGAACCGGAACCAACGGCGTCGGGGGCAGCTCCAACCAGACGAAACTGCTGGGCGTTGAGGGACTGGCCGATCTGTTCCGCGCCGGCTACGACCAGGGCATCAACTTCTTCGATGCGGCCGACCAGTACGGCACACATCCGCATGTGGCTCGCGCCCTGACCACCGTTCCCCGTGACAAAGTGGTCCTGCTGACCAAGACCCACGCCACCACTGCCGCCGAGATGCGCGCCGATCTCGACCGCTTCCGCCGCGAGTTGAAGACCGACTACATCGACATTCTGCTGCTGCACTGCATGTTGGACAAGGACTGGAACGTGAAAAAGCGCGCGGCGATGGACGTCATCGAAGACGCCCAGGCCAAGGGAATTGTCCGCACCAAGGGCGTCTCCTGCCACACGCTCGACGCCTTGAAAACCGCCGCCGCCGAGCCATGGGTGGAGGTGGATCTCGCCCGCCTGAACCCGGCGCAGGCGGCCATGGATGCCGATCCGAACACCGTCATCGGCGTCCTGAAACAGATGAAGGCCGCCGGCAAGGGCGTCATCGGAATGAAGATTCTCGGTGCGGGAAAACTGCGCAACCACGTTGATTCGGCCCTCCAGTTCGCGCTCGCGCAGGATGTGCTCGACTGCTTCACCATCGGAAGCGAAAGCCGCGCCCAAATGGAAGATCTGCTTCGTAAAATCCCCGCGGCCAGCGTCCGCGGCTAAACACCCTCCCCAAAAGGAAACCAAACCATGAAACTCCGTACTCTCCTCCTCGTCACGCTTGCGTCGGCGGCCCTCGCCTTTGGCCAGGGCGCCGCCAAGAAAGGCGCCTCCGGCCCCCTGCAGCCCGAAATGACGCCGGTGGGCGATCCGACTTATAAGAAACCGATGGGCTCGATGGGCGCCAAAGGCGGCGACACCTGGTCGCAGACCTCGATGGCGGCCGGCGTAAACGGCAAGCCCCGGGCCGGTAAGCCCGTCACGGTGGTGGGCGAAATCGTTGAGTTCTCCTGCTACCTGCAGCTCGGCAAGCACGGCGAGAAGCATCGCGCCTGCGGCCAGAAGTGCATCAATTCGGGCCAGCCGATCGGCCTGCTCACCGCCGACGGCTCCCTCTACATGTTGATGGAAGAAGAGCATGACCCGCGGCGTGACGGCGCCACCAGCGATTTCCGCAAGGCCGCCGCTGAGCACACGGCCCACGTCATGGAAGTCACCGGCACGCTCGCCTCGCTGAACGGCTACCGCGCGATCTACGTGCAGGGCTACGTCAAACAGTAGGGACACCGCCATGCGCACCTCTTTTGTCCTGGGAACGGCCGCGCTTGCGGCCGTTCCCCTCATTTACCTGAACGCGCAGCCGAAACCGGCTGCGTTCGCCGTCCCGCGCGGGCTGCCGGCCATCATCTGGCCCAAGGACAATCCCTACACGCCTGCCAAGGCCGAACTCGGCCGCCTGCTCTACTTTGAGAAGCGCATTTCGGCCGACGGCACGCTGTCGTGTGCCTCCTGCCACGACCCCAAGAAGGGTTATACCGATCAGGCGGCAGTCTCCACCGGCATTCGCGGGCAGAAGGGCGGCGTCTCCGCTCCTACCGTCATCAACCGGGCCTACGGGATGCTTCAGTTCTGGGACGGCCGTGCAAAGTCGCTTGAGGATCAAGCCATCGGACCCATGGCGAATCCGATCGAGATGGGCAATACGCACACCGCTGTCGTCGATACCTTGAAGAAGATTCCCGGCTACCGCACGCGTTTCCAACAGGTGTTTGGCACCGACGAGATTACGCTCGACCACGTCGCCAAGGCAATCGCCACCTTCGAGCGTACCGTGCTCTCCGGCAACGCGCCCTACGACCGTTACAAGGCTGGAAACAAGTCGGCCATGTCCGCCTCCCAAGTCCGTGGAATGGACGTTTTCTTCAACAAAGCGAAGTGCGACCAGTGCCACGAAGGCGCCAGCTTCACGTTGAACGCCTTCCACAATCTGGGCGTTGGCCAGGACAAAGCCGAGCCGGATCCCGGTCGCTTTGCGGTCACCAAGAAGCCGGAGGACTTCGGAGCGTTCAAGACCCCTACCCTGCGCGAGATCGAACACACCTTCCCGTATATGCACGACGGCAGCTTGAAGACGCTGGAAGAGGTGGTGGACTTCTACGACAAGGGCGGCATTGCGAACAAGAATCTCGACGAACGCATGAAGAAACTCAACCTCACGCCGCAGGACAAAGCGGATCTGGTGGCCTTCATGAAAGCGTTGAGCGGTACCGGATGGCAACAGCTTACGGAACCCAAGGAGTTTCCTCAGTAATGCAACGACAAACCTTCCTGCGCGGCGCCCTTGCGGCTGCCGCGCTTTCCATTTCCGGCTGCAACAAGAGCGAGAAACGCCGGATTGCGGTGGTCCCGAAGGGCCGGGCTCACCTGTTCTGGCAGTCGGTCCATGCGGGCGCGGTGAAGGCCTCCCGCGAGAAGAACGTGGAGATTGTCTGGAATGGCCCGGCGTCGGAGACCGACTACAACGGCCAGATCCAGATCGTCGACGCGATGATCAACCAGCGCGTTGACGCCATTGCGCTGGCCCCCATCGA
The DNA here is from genome assembly GCA_964632345.1 of uncultured Solibacteraceae bacterium. GTDB lineage: Bacteria > Acidobacteriota > Terriglobia > Bryobacterales > Bryobacteraceae. Next base: position 17,331 of record CAZWDD010000081.1, read on the forward strand.
CAAGAAGGTGATGGTCTCGGTGGTGGAGCGCGCCGTCAAGCAGAATATCCCGGTCGTGATATTCGACTCGGGCATCGACACGGAAGTCTACACCTCGATGGTCGCCACCGACAACTACGCGGCGGGCGAACTGGCCGCCGCCCGTATGGGCGAAATCCTGGGCGGGAAGGGGGAAGTCGTCATGGTCGCCGTACAACCGGGCGGCGCATCCACCATGGCGCGCGAAGAGGGCTTCGAGAACGGAATCAAGAAGTTCCCGGAAATCAAACTGGTCGACAAACGCTACGGAATGGCGGATTTCGCCAAGTCACTGCAGGTCGCCGAGAACATGTTGACCGCCTTCCCAAGCGCCACCGGGCTGTTCGCCTCCAACGAGTCTTCGGCCGTTGGCGCCGCACAGGCGCTGAAGGGCCGGAAGAACTCGAAGGTCAAGATGGTGGGTTTCGACTGGAGCCCCACGCTGCTCGCCGATCTCCGCGGCGGCTTGATCGACTCACTGGTCGTGCAGGATCCGTTCAACATGGGCTACCAATCCGTCATGGCCGCTATCGATAAGCTCGATGGCAAGCCCGTCGAAAAGAACCGTCCCATGCCCCCCCGGTTGGTCACCAAGGCGAACGTCGATTCCGACGAGATCAAAGCGCAGTTGGAACCCGATCTGAAGAAGTACCTCGAATAAAGCGAAACGGGCCCGGTTGCAGGTGCAACAGGGCCCGTCTCGGTTACGTTTCCGGAGGCGACGAGGTCCGCTAGTTACCAGCCGAGGCGCCGAGCGAGGAGTTGACTTTCGAGAAGATCGCGCAAATGTTGGGCGCAATCGACTGCGGGAAGATGGCCGCGACGGCCACCGCGATCGCCGCCGCCATCAGCGTGTATTCGATCAGGTCCTGGCCGCCTTGATGGCGCCAAACTCTCGTCTGCCACGCAACCGCCAACTTGGCAGCGCGATGGGTCGTGCTCTTCCAGGTTCTATCAATAAAGTGCAGCGTCAGCATTCGTCACCTTCCGGGGCGGAATTTCTATAACCATCTTCGGTGACCTCCGCTTTTGACTCAACCCTTAATTAGTCCTAGTACTCCCGTTGATAACCCTTAGTACTAGACGCCGATCCTTACCAGCGAATTCTGGAAGGGAAAAACTCCGCCACAAGTTCTTCATAATACGGGCGTAACGTATCCGGATCGGGCTTCGTTGCCGACTTCGAGTACAGATCGTAGGGGTTGAACTTCCGCACCCAATCCATCATTTCCAGGTCATGATCGGACATCAGGTACTGGTAGTCCAGTTCCCTATGCGCGGAATACCAGGAGTGATACCGGATCATATACTGCGCCGGTTCCGGGAGGTATTGCTTCGTCACATGGTAGAGGTATTCATCGTGCCCCCAGCTCATGTGAACGTTTTCCAGGCCGACCTGTTCGCCGTAAACCCCGTAGCGCGACATCAGTTCGGGGTTCTCGGAGTCCGGATTCTCCGCGAAGAACTCCGGGTAGACGATCTTCGGTGACCAGCGGCACCCCACCGGGAATGTATCGCCGACGACGGCCCACTGGGGCTCGCCCCACATGGTCAGCACCTTCCCCAGGTCGTGGATGAATCCGGTCAGCACGAACCAGCGCGGATGGCCATCCGCCCGGATCGCCTCAGCCGTCTGCAGGTTGTGCTGAATCTGGGACAGATCGGTGTCCGGGTCCGAGTCATCGACCAGCTCGTTAAGCCGCTCCATCGCTTCCCAGATACCCATCTCGCCCTTGGACAGCGGCTCGTACTCCGCCCGCTTGGCACGCGCGAACTCCAGCGTCTGCAGCGTATGATTCTGCTTGTAGAACTCCCGCACCACCGGGGGAGTTGTATCGTCATAGACCCGGAACTCTTCCTTTTTCCGGTCGGCCCGGTAACGTGACCGGACATCATCATCCCATTGA
>CAZWDD010000082.1:0-1334 GCA_964632345.1 uncultured Solibacteraceae bacterium
GTTCCTCAACGCGAAGCTGGCGGCGGCGAAGGTCAGCCCGGCGCCCGCGGCGGGTCCGCGCACGTGGCTGCGCCGTGCGACGCTGTCACTCACCGGGCTGCCACCCACGCCGGAGGAGGCTGATGCGTTTGCGGCGAAGCCGGACAAGGGCAAGGCGATCGATCGTCTTCTGGCATCGCCGCAGTACGGCGAGCGCTGGGCGCGGCACTGGCTCGACCTGGCTCGCTATTCCGACGGCCAACTCGCCGCCAGCACCGATACACCGCGAACGCCTGGCGGTACCGCGATTGGGTGATTGAGGCGATGAACAAAGATCTGCCGTACAACACCTTTGTGAAAGCACAGATTGCGGCCGACCTCTTTCCGGAGACCCGGGCGCACATGGCGGGGCTTGGCTTCCAATCGCTGGGCGCCGGCGCCAATGATCAGGTGGACGTTACCACAAAGGTGTTTCTCGGGATGACCGTGGGCTGCGCGCAGTGCCACGACCATAAGTACGACCCGATTCCAACCAAGGACTATTACTCGCTGCTGGGTATCTTCCGCAGTACGCAGGCGGCCGAGTTCCCGCTGGTCGACGATGCGCAGGTGGCAAAGTATAAGGCGCAAAAGCAGAAGGTGGACGCTCTGAAGGAGATTCTAAACGACTATCTGGCCGAGCAGACGAAGCAGTTGACCGACTTACTGGCGCGTGATACCGCGAAGTACGTGGTGGCTACCTGGAACAACAAGCCGGAGGGGCTCGACGAGGAGACGTTCAAGCGCTGGAAGACGTATCTGGCCGACGAGAACAAGGAGCATCCGTATTTGAGAGAGTGGTACGCGCTGCTCAAGAAGAATCCATCGGAGGCGGAGGTTCGCGCCGAGGCGGAGAAGTATCAGAAGTTTGTGCTGGATTTGCTCGACGAAGCGAAGGAAGTGGACGACAAAAATTACGTGGCTTTCGGCGGGCGGAAGGGGCAGAAGGACGAGCGTACGCGCCAGTATACGAACATCGTTTCGCTGCCGGTGCTGAAGTTCTATCAGTGGCGGGAGTTGGCGTATCGGCCTTACGTCACCGATGGATTCCGCGCGCCGGGCGGCGTCTACTTTTATGACGCCAAGCAGATTGACCGGTTTCTGGGCGGCATCGCCCGTGCCTACGTGGACAAGCTGCGGGCCGAGATCAAGTCGGCCGAGGACGAACTGCCGCCGGCCTATCCGTTCCTGCATTCGGTGAAGGAGGCAGACAAGCCGGAAGACGTGAAGGTGGCGCTGCGTGGGGACCCGAAGACTCCCGGCGAAGTGGCGCCGCGCGGTTTTCTGCAGGCCCTGTGCGAAGGCGAGCCCGAGCC
>CAZWDD010000082.1:1434-10337 GCA_964632345.1 uncultured Solibacteraceae bacterium
ACGGGGGCCAGCGCCGATGCCGACCCGGACAACAAACTACTGGGGTACTTCCCTCTGCAGCACCGCCTGCCGATGGAGGCGTTGCGGGACTCCGTCTTGTTCGTAACAGGGCAATTGGATGCGAAGGTGGGCGGCGCATCGAGCCCGGTGAGCGATGAGAACCGGCGGCGCTCGCTCTACCTGACGGTGAGCCGCACGCGGCTGGATCCGGCGATGGCGCTGTTCGACTTTCCGGACGCCAACAACTCTACGGATGAGCGGGCCGTGACGGCGGGTCCGCTGCAGGGGCTCTACTGGCTGAACAGCAACTTCGTCTTCCAGCAGGCGAAGGCGCTTGATGAACGGTTGACGCGCGAGGCGGGGACGGATGCGGCGGCGCGGATTGCCCGGGCTTATAAGCTGCTCTACGGGCGTTCCCCTGACCCAGGCGAGGTGAAACTAGGCGTAGAATATGTCACATCAGCCGGTACCCATGCGTGGCCGAAGTATCTGCAGGCGCTGCTCGGCTCCAGCGAATTTTCGAGCGTGAATTGATATGTTCCCACGACGCCAATTTCTCCAGACACTCGGCGGCGGCTTCGGCCTAAGCGCTCTGCAGGGTGTTTTGCAGGCCGAGAACGCCCCGCGCACCCACTTCGCGCCGAAGGCGAAGCACGTCATCTTCCTGTTCCTGAACGGCGGGATGTCGCAGGTGGATACCTTCGACCACAAGCCGGCCCTGGCGAAGTACGACGGGCAGCCGATGCCCGGGCCCAAGATTCGCACGGACCGCGCCAGCGGCACGCTGATGCGCAGCCCGTGGGAGTTCAAGCGCTACGGCCAGTCGGGCCTCGAGGTGAGCGAGATCTTCCCCGAGATCGCGCAGCGTATCGACGATTTCTGCGTCGTGCGGTCGATGCATACCGATAATGGCAACCACGGCCCCTCGCTGCAGTTGATGAACTGTGGGCATCAGTTGCCCGGGCGGCCGTCGATGGGCGCGTGGGTGACCTACGGCCTCGGCACGGAGAATCGCAATCTGCCGGGGTTCATTGTCCTCTGCCCCGGCTTCCCGGTGTTGGGTTCGTCGCTGTGGAGCGCCGGTTACATGCCGTCCGGCTATCAGGGCGTGCATATACAGAACGGCGAGGTGGAGCCGGAAAAGCTGATCCGCCATCTGCGCAATCAGAACCTTTCGGTGGAGGAGCAAAAGCAGCAGCTCGGGCTGATCGACCAGTTGAACAGGCGCTACCTGCAGCGCGTGGGGGATCAACCGCAGTTGGAGGGCGCGGTGCAGTCGATGGAATCGGCGTTCCGCCTGCAGACCGAAGCAGCGGGGCTTTTCGACATCCGCAAGGAACCGGAACACATCCGGCGGCGCTACGACGTCTCCGACTTCGGCCGCGGCTGCCTGATGTCGCTGCGGCTGGTGGAGAGCGGTGTTCGGATGGTGCAGATCTACTTCGGCAACTTCCAGCCGTGGGACCACCACGACGATATCCGGATCCATGCGAAGCTCGCACGGCAGTCCGATGGCCCCATCGCCGCGCTGGTCGACGACCTGAAGGCGCGCGGACTCTTCGACGAAACGCTGATCGTGATCACCGGCGAATTCGGCCGGACGCCGATGATTCAGAACTCCGGGCTGGAGAAGCTGGGCTGCGGGCGCGATCACAATCCGCCGGCGTTCACCGCCCTGCTGGCCGGGGGCGGGATCAAGGGCGGCATGGCCTATGGGGCCACCGACGACTTCGGGTTCAAGGCCGTCGAAAACAAGGTGCACGTCCATGACTTGCACGCGACGATTCTTCATCAACTCGGCTTTGACCACACGCGCCTGACGTACCGCCACGCCGGCCGGGACTTCCGCCTCACCGACGTGCACGGGGAAGTGGTGAAGGCGATCATTACCTAGCGCGCTACTGGTAGGACAGATTCTCACGTACCCGCGCGCGCGCCGCCATGCGAGCGGGCCACAACGCTGCGCTGACGGCGAAGGTGAGCACGATCGACAGCCAGATGAATACGGCCGGAGTGGCGAACGCATAATCGAGATCCAGCTTCAACATACGCTGGCCCAGAAGCTGCGCCACCGGCTGGGACACCGCGTAGGCGATGGGTACGGCAAGTGCCCAACTGAGCAGCCCCTGTAGGACACCTTCCATTAAGTAGAGCCGGCTGATGACGCCGGACTTCGCCCCCAGTGACCGCATCACGCCGATCTCGCGTGTCCGCTCCACCACGCTGATCGCCAGTGCGCCGGTCAACCCGATTGCGCCCACCGTGGCGGCAATCATCGCCAGCCCGAGCAGTGTGGAGATCACCGAGGCGAACTGATTGTTGACGTATTCCCGTTCCTTCAGCGGAACGAGCGAAGTATAGACGTCAATCCCAATGTCCTTGTCCCGCAGTCGGTCCTCCAGCCGCTCGGCCAGCGCAGTGGCGCCGGCGATCGTATCGGCGCCGGGGGCCCGAACGAAGACCTGGGTGCCGGCCCCATTCGCACCTGTCGCCTCCTCGACGGCCGGCAGCGGCGCGTAGATTGGCTCCACGGCGAAGCCTCCGCCGTAGACGACGCGATAGGTGCCCAGCACCTCCCAGGCGCTTTCGCCCTGTCCACCAAGGTCCAGCGTGATCGAGTCCCCCGGCTTCAGCCGGTTTTTCTCCGCTGTCTCCTGACTCAGGACCACCAGGCGTCCGGCGTCTCCGGCGCGGAACCAACGGCCGCTGACGATCACGGGCCGGTACATCGTACTCGCCGCCGGAAGCCCCAGCAGTTGCGCGCCGAGGCCGGCCGAATCCTCCAGGCGCTCTCCGGAGCGGAGCAGCGTAGCGTTGCGGCTCAGCCACATCTCGGCATCCGTCACACCCGGCTCCTGCCGCAGCAGCGGGAGCACATCGGATGCGGGCTGGCTGGCCGCCAGGCCAATGCGCAGCGCAAAGTCGCGCCGCGCGAGTTCATTGTCGAGCGTGAGGTTGGTCGACGAGACGAGCGTCATCACCACCAGGAACATGACGCCGGCCGTGACGAGCACGAGGACAGTCAACACCAGCCGTCCCTTGCGGCGGAACATATTCCCCAGGGAAACGGCGAAGAGCGAGGAGAAGAAGCGCGATGCGATGCGCTCGACGGCGCGGTCAACAACGCTGTTCCCGAAATCCCCGCCGATGCCGTAGGTCGCAATCGCCTCGCGCACCGTCATTCGAGCCCCGCGCAGCACCGGCGGCAGAGCGGCCAGCAGGGGCGCCACCAGGGCGGCGGCCGCCTGCAACGCCAGCGCCTGGCCGGATACAGAGAATGGACCGGCGTCGATATTGAATAGCGATAGGAACCACGCCGTCATGTAATGTGCGAACAACGCGCCCGCCGGAACTGCCACGGCGAAGGCCATTGCGCCAAGTACCAGTACCTCGGCCAGGTAAACGCGGATAATGCTTCCGCTGCGCCCACCGACTGATTTGATGATGCCGATCTGGTCCAACTGCTGCGTGATCAGCGCCGTCATGGTGTTCAGAACGAGGATCACACTGAGCAGCAGCGCCACCACCGCCATGATCTGCATCACCGCGTTGATGCCCTCGACAAACATCCGGCCCCAGTGTTTATCGGAGTCCTGATAGAGCGTAACCGCCACCCCGACACCCTTGCGGCCAAGCGCCGTGCGTACCGCCGCGGCCACCTCCTTCGATCGCTCCAGGCTGTAGTTGTCCACGCGTAGCAGCAACTGGCCGTACATTCCGGCGGGGATGCCGAACTTCGCCAACCCCTCGGCGTCCGTGAAGAAGTGTGCCTGCCCGCCGAACCGCGGCGGCTGCACGAATGGGTGGCGGATCCGTCCGTCGATGCGCCGCACGTCCTCTGCGCCCTTCACGTCGAAGATCACGTTCGCCTTGCTGGCGACGCTCCAGTGCACCGCCGACAGCCGTTCGATGGCGAAACTCCCGCGCTCGGGCCACGAACCTTCTCGCAGGGACACGACATCATGCACCTGCTTTGCGTAATCCCGCTGCACCAACGTTCCCAGCGCCCACTTGGCGTCTGCGTCGAGTTTGTAGCGTACCGTGATCTGATTCACCGGGTCGAGTGATTGCACGCCCGGAATGTTTCCGAGCTCCTCCACCATCTCCCGCGATGCCAGATTGCGGAGGATGATGTTGACGTGGGATGGCGTCACCTCCCGGTGCGCGGCATCCATGCCCGCCAGCATCTGGTCCACCATGCCGAAGATGGCGCCGACCGAGAACACGCCGGCCGCGATGCTGGCGGCGGCCAGCAGTGTGCGGGCCTTGTGGTGCCACAGGTCGTCCCGGAGTTTGTACCAAAGGACGTTCATGTCACGAGTTCCCGCGCGCGCCAGACTCGTCGCGGACAATCTGTCCGTTCACGATCTCCAGTACGCGGGACGCCTGCCGGGCCAGTTCGACGTTGTGTGTCACCATGACGAGCGTCTTTCCCTGACGGGCGAGGCGCGCAAAAAGGTCGAACACTTCAGCGGAGGTTCGGGCGTCCAGGTTGCCGGTGGGTTCGTCGGCTACCACCAGCGGCGGATCGTTGGCAAGGGCGCGCGCGATGGCCGCTCGCTGCTGCTGTCCGCCGGATACGGCCGATGGCAGCTTGTCCGCCTGGTCCGCCAGCCCCACCTGTTCCAGCAGGGCCAGCGCGCGCTCCCGGCGCTGGCGAGCCGGGATTGTCCCCATGAAGTCCATGGGCAGAATGACGTTCTGGACCAGGCTCAACGCCGGGAGGAGTTGGAAGAACTGGAAAACGATGCCGAGGCTGCGGCCGCGCCACTCGGCCAGTTGGTCTTCGTTGAGCGAGTCCAGCAGTTGGCTGTTGACGCGAATGGTGCCGCCCGACGGATGGTCGATCCCCGTGATCATGTTGAGCAGCGTCGTTTTTCCGTTGCCAGAGGGGCCGACGATGGCGACGAACTCGCCCGGCGAAACGTCGAAACTGACGCCGCGCAAAACCGGAATCGATGCATCCCCGGCGGTGTAGCTTTTCACAATGTTGCGGGCCTCAATGATCGCGCTCAAGTATTCGCTCCGAAGTATTCGCCATGGTATCCGAACAGCACCGGATGCGGGACCTCGGCTCTGGCAATCTCCCCGCAACTGACGGCGTCGAGCACCAGAAGGAACGAATTGCCTTTGCGCGAGTCCAGCACCACGGACAGCAGAACGCCATCGTCTTCCGCCCTTCCGCCCGGCCGGCGAACGAAGACGGGCTCGCCCGGATAGCAGCCGGGTTCTCTCCAGGTCTGGGCAAGGCCACTGCGGGTATCCACTTTGACGAGCTGGTTGTAGAAGCCGCGGCGGTGTGCTGCATCGATGCCACAGGCGTACACGAAGCTATAGGCGCCGTCGCGCGCATAGCGTTCGGTATCGAAGCGGGGCAGTTCCATGCACGCATCCGAAAGGGTTTCGGCGCTGATTCTGCCGCCGGCGCGCTGCAGGGGAATGCGGTAACGGCGGAGAGTGCCGGCCGGTAGCTCGTTGGATTCGTCCCGCAGGCGGTTCAGGTAGTAGTGCTGGATGATTGAAGCGTCATCGTAGGCGCAGAGATCGGCGAACAGTTCGCCGTCGCGTTCGAACGCATTGATGTGGTGGAAGGCGAAGAAGGCATCGCAATCGTAGCGTCCGGTGACTTGCCCGCTGTGGCGATCGATGACGGTGAATCGCGCGCCGCGGCGCGGTTGCCAGCGGAAGTTCTCGATGTATGGACGCAGCCAGAGCAGCAGGTCAATCGAGCTCACGACGAGCGGGAATTCTACAATTACGAAGTAGTTCGGGCTCATCCCGAAACTGTGCAGATAGGAAGGGCGGAGAACCGGCACCGACGCCGCGCGGTGGATGTTTCCTGCGGCCGACACCCGATAGATGTTGTAGTGGCTCAATGCGTGATAGCGGGTCACCAGGTTGACCGCTTCGCCGGCCGGGGCATCGAAATGTGGATGGACGGTGGTCATCTGGCCCACGGTGCGTTCTTCGTACTGGAAAACACCGGCCGCGCGCAGCGTCTCCGGGTCGAACTCCACCTGAATCGGCGTTTCCGCCAGCGCCAGGAAGCGCTGGCCGATCCTGGCCACGCTGACCTTGGCGTTGTCCGTAATGCGCGGGGAGAGGACAGCCATCAGGCGACCGAAGAGACCGCGGCAGGGATCGGTGGCAAATTCGGAATAGGTGATTCGGCCGGCCTCGCGTGAGGTGCGATAGGACCCGGTATTCAGATAGCGGTTCGCATAGGACACGCGCCCGCCGGCGAAGGAAAAGCGATGCAGCATCGCCATGCCGTCAAACCAGTGGCGCATCTCCTGCCGGCCGGCGCGGAAGGTGCCGGGTCCGTTTCGAACCAGCGTCCCGGAGAGCCACTCCGGCATGGCGCCCGTCACGGGCAAGGTATCGAGAGTCAACTCTCCCGAGGTCTCCGCAAATCCGGTGGCGAAGAGCGCGGGCATGGCTAGACGCGAGCCGCATGCCGTGCCGTGGGAGACGCCGCCGCGAACTGGAGATACTGCTGCCCTACCTCTTCCGCAATCAGGTTGGCCGCAATCTTTCCGGACGAAAGCACTGCGGGAACGCCGGCCCCGGGATGCGTGCCGGCCCCAACGAAGTAGAGATTGTCGAACTCCTCCGACCGGTTATGCGGACGAAACCACGCTGACTGCATCAGGCTCGGACGGACGGAAAAAGCGGCGCCGCGGTAGCTGTTCAGAGTGTTCTGAAAATGCAGCGGGTCGATGAAGTGGTCCACTGCGATGTTGGCGCGAAGATCCGGCAGATAGCGTTCCTCCAGAAACTTGTAGATCTTCTCCTTATACACCGGCGCCATCTCGTTCCAGTCCGGCGAGTGCTTGCCCAGCACGGGCACGGGGGAGAGGACATAGAAGGACTCACATCCCTCCGGGGCAATCTGCGGGTCAGTGAAGGACGGCATGTGGAGATACAACGAGAAGTCCTCCGGCAGCCTGGTACCGCCGAAAATCTCTCCGAGCAGTTTCTTGTACCCCCGGCTCAACATGATGTTGTGGTGGTTCAGCTTCGAGTCGCGGTACCGCCGCTTCGTGCCGAAATAAAGGACAAAGAGCGACATGCTGTACTGCATGGCGTCGATTCGCCAGTTTGGATAGAAGCGGCGATGCTCGGCCGGGATCAGATAGCGGTAGGTGAACGCGACGTCGCCGTTGCAGACGACATAATCGGCCGCCTCCGTGGTGCCGTCGCTGAGCCGCACGCCGGTGGCCCTGCGGTTGCGGATGGTGATCTCCTTCACCTCCGTGTTGAACCGCACCTTCACGCCCAACTCGCTCATCAGGCGCCCGAGGGCGGAGACGATGGCGCCGGTGCCGCCCATGGCGTAGTGGACTCCCCACTGTTTCTCAAACTGCACGATCAGTGTGTAGATGGAGGGCGTGTGAAACGGGTTGCCGCCGATCAGCAGCGGGTGGAACGAGAACGTACGCCGCAGGAATTCGTCCTTGATGAATCGAGACACGAAGCCGTACGTCCCCGACATGGCGCGGAGCCGGAGCATGTCCGGCATGATCTTCAACATGTCGCCGACATGTAGAAACGGTTTGTCGGTCGAGTGGTGGAACTTCTGGAAGATGGCATTCGTGGCCTGGACGAAGCGAAGATACCCTTCCTTGTCACCGGGGCTGCGCGCCTCAATCTGTCGCAGCATGTCCTCGGTCTTGTGGCGGTAGTCGAAGTGCGAGCTGTCGTGGTCGAAGATGCGGTAGAAGGGGTCGAGCGGGACCAGCGTCATGTAGTCCTCGCGTTTCCGGCCGGCAGCCGCGAACAGCTCGTCGAACATATACGGGGCCGTAATCACCGTTGGGCCGCCGTCGAACTTGAAACCGTCCTTTTCGTATTGGTAGGCCCGGCCGCCCAGCTTGTCGCGCTTGTCGATCAGCTCTACATCGTGCCCCTGCGCAGCCAGGCGGATGGCTGCGCCCAGGCCGCCGAAACCACTCCCGATCACGATGATCTTCTTCTTCCTCATGCTCATCACACGCTCTCCGTCGACTGCGGCCCGGGGGGAGGGATCGTATCTCCCACTGGATGCCAGGCCCCAACCGCCGATTCTTTTTTTCGCGTACTTCGCTTCGAAGTGGGAAAATATGAGGCCAAATGGTCCGAACGTTGGCTCTTCTGTCCGTCCTGCCGCTGGCCGCGCAACAGCCGCCGGCCGCGCCGCGCGCTGCTGAAATCCATTACGCCGCGCCGGCGGAAATCCCGGCTGAATCCGGCTTGCGAGGGCATGTCGAACGATTCCAGGCGGACCGGTCGGCGCTCACCCGTTTCTACACGCTGGATGAAGCCCCGCAGCGGATCCGCGCGCTTCGTGCCTTCTACGGCGAATGGCAGAAGCTGCTTGCCCGGATGGAGTTTGCCCGGCTTTCGCACGCCGCGCAGGTCGACCATATTCTGCTTTCGAATCTCATTCGTCTGGAGCTGCGCCGGGTGCTGCAGACCGAGCAGCGGCTCAACGAGGCCCTTCCGCTGCTGCCCTATGCGCCAGCCGTTTTCGATCTGCTTGACCGCCGCGCCCGTGTGGAACCGCCCGATGCCTCCGCCATTGCCGCCACGTTGTTCGCCATGAACCGGCAAATCGACGGCGCGCGAAAGGAACTGCCCTCTCGCAAGGGTTCCACGAAACCCGCCACTGCCAACCGCGCCGCGGGGCTGACACGCCGGCTGCTGGTAGCGTTGAAGGACTGGAACACCTTCTACGACGGGTACGATCCGGCTTTCACCTGGTGGACTGCGGAGCCTTACGCGAAGTTGAGCAAGGCCATGGAAACCTACGCCGCCGAATTGCGCGAGCAACTGGCCGGCGTGGCGAAGGACGACAAGGACACCATCGTCGGCGACCCCATTGGTGACGCCGCCCTGCGTGAGGAACTGCGGCTGGAGTTTGT
>CAZWDD010000082.1:10437-19246 GCA_964632345.1 uncultured Solibacteraceae bacterium
GTCAGCTTCCCCACTGCCGGCATGGAGCATGAAGCGAAGCTCATGAGTCTTCGGGGCAACAACATCCACTTCTCCCGCGCGGTGGTACACCACGAGGTGATCCCCGGCCATCACCTGCAGATGTACATGACCCAGCGCCACGCCCCGTGGCGGCGCGCGTTCTATACGCCCTTCTGGATCGAGGGCTGGGCACTCTACTGGGAGATGCGGCTGTGGGACCTGGGCTTTCCGCAAACCCCGGAGCAGCGCATCGGTATGCTGTTCTGGCGCATGCACCGCTGTGCGCGCATTCTGTTCAGCCTGAATTTTCACCTGGAAAAATGGACACCGCAGCAGTGCGTGGATTTCCTCGTCGAGCGGGTGGGGCATGAGCGAGAAAATGCCGCAGCCGAAGTCAGGCGCTCCTTCGAGGCCGATTACCCTCCGCTTTATCAGGCTGCCTATATGCTGGGCGGCCTGCAGTTCCGCGCGCTGCACGGCGAACTGGTTGCCTCCGGCCGCATGACCGAGAGGCAGTTTCATGACACGATTCTTCGCTCCGGCCCCATCCCCGTCGAACTGGTCCGGGCCATTCTGACCGGTCAGCCTCTGCGCGCCGACATCGCTCCCACCTGGCCGTTCTACGGCCGTCTCTGACTCCAAAGGAACCTGTATGAACAAACCGAACTGGCATGGCGTTTTCCCCGCCGCCACCACGCATTTTAAGGCCGACTACTCGCATGACCTGCCGGCGTTTCAGGCGCATCTGGATGCCATGATCCGCGCCGGCGTGCATGGCATGGTGGTGCTGGGCTCCGTTGGGGAGAACACCGCTCATGAGTATGCCGAGAAGATGATGGTGCTGGAGGCCGCGAAGGAGGCCGTTGGAGGCCGTGTGCCGCTGCTCTCCGGCGTTGCCGAGAACACGACGGCGCTCGCCTGCCGGTACGCGCGCGATTGCGAGCGGCTTGGACTGGACGGATTGATGGTCCTGCCCGCCATGGTCTACAAGGCCGACGGCCGCGAGGCGCTGGCCCACTTCCGTGCCGTGGCGCGCGCCAGCGGACTGCCGGTGATGATCTACAACAACCCGCCGGCCTATGCCGTCGACGTCACGCCGGAAATGTTCGTGGAACTCGCCGATGAGCCGACGGTGGTTTCCATCAAGGAATCGAGTGGCGACCCGCGCCGCATCACCGATCTCGTCAACCTTACGGGTGACCGCTACATCCTCTTCTCTGGCGTGGATGACCTCGTCATGGAGTCCGCCATGCTCGGCGCCACGGGATGGATCTCCGGCCTTGTCAACGCTTTCCCTGCTGAGAATCGGGCGCTGTGGGACCTCATTGTTGCGGGCCGCTGGAATGACGCCCTGGCCCTCTACCGCTGGTACACGCCGCTGCTCCATCTCGACACGCATGTGAAGCTGGTGCAGTACATCAAACTGGCAGCGCAGGAAACGGGCCTCTGCGGCGAAGTGACCCGTCCGCCACGGCTACCCATTGAAGGAGCGGAGCGGGAACGCGTGCTCGGCATCATTCGCGGCGCCATTGCCACGCGCCCTGCACTATGACCGTCATCGAATATGTGGACTCCCATACCGGCGGCGAGCCGACTCGCACGCTGATTGCCGGCGGGCCCGATCTTGGCTCCGGCTCGATGGTGGAACGTCTCACCCGATTTCGTCAGGAGTTCGACCGCATCCGCTCCGCCGCGGTCAACGAACCGCGAGGGTCCGATGTTCTGGTCGGCGCCTTGCTCTGTGAGCCGGATGGCGTCATCTTCTTCAACAACGTTGGTTACCTGGGCATGTGCGGGCACGGGGCTATCGGCGTGGTCGCCACGCTTGCCTACCTCGGTCGCATCGGTCCGGGGGAACACCGCCTGGATACTCCCGTCGGCGCGGTGACGGCAACGCTTCACGCGGACGGGCGCGTGTCGATCGCCAACGTTCCCAGCTACCGGTACGCGAAGGCCGTTACGGTGAACGTGGATGGCTTCGGTCCGGTGACAGGCGATGTGGCATGGGGAGGGAACTGGTTCTTCCTGGTGGACGATTACGTGCATGAGCTACGGTTGGCGGACGTGGATCGGTTGACCGACTTCACCTGGAGCGTCCGCCAGGCGCTGGAAGCCGCCGGCGTGACCGGCGCCGGCGGGGCAGTGATTGACCATGTGGAACTGTTCCAGGGCGCCCGCAACTTTGTGCTCTGCCCCGGCAAGGCATATGACCGCTCCCCTTGCGGCACTGGGACCAGTGCCAAGCTGGCCTGCCTGGCGGCCGATGGGAAGCTGCGGCCCGGGGAGGTGTGGCGGCAGGAGAGTATCGTCGGGTCCGTGTTTGAGGGCTCCTATCAGCCGGACGGCGACCGCATCCTTCCCACCATCACCGGCCGCGCGTGGATCAGCGCGCATGGGAAACTTATCCTCGATCCCACTGACCCCTTCGTGCACGGCATTCGCCCATGAGCCATTCGCCCGACGTCGTGATTGCCGGGGCGGGCATCGTGGGCGCTGCCTGCGCGCTTGATCTTGCTCGTGAGGGCGCTCGCGTGGAGGTTTGGGATCCCGCGATTCCGGGCGGTGGCGCCACGGCAGCCGGGATGGGGCATCTTGTCGTCCTCGATGGCAGCGAGGCGGAACTTGCCCTTTCCCGGCTCTCCGTCGATCTCTGGCATGAGATGGCTACGGAACTGCCCGCGTCCGCCGAATTCTGGAACTGCGGAACACTGTGGGTGGCCGCTGACGGATCGGAGATGGACGCCGCCAGAGCCAAGCAGGCAACGTACGCCCGCTGCGGGTTGGCTGCCGAACTGCTCGACGGGCGGCAGTTGTACGAGGCCGAGCCGCACCTGCGCCCGGGGCTGGCCGGCGGCCTGCTGGCCGGCCGGGATGCCGTGGTCTATGCGCCCGCCGCCACGCGCTGGCTGCTGGAGCGCGCCGGTGTCGCCGTGGAGCGGCGGGGCGTGGAGAGTTTTGACGATATCGCGGCGGGGGCTGTCGTCTGCGCCACCGGAACATTCACCGCGCGTCTGCTGCCGGCGCTTCCGGTGCGTCCGCGCAAGGGCCACCTGGCCATTACGGACCGCTATCCGGAGTTGGTGCGCCACCAGGTGGTGGAGTTGGGCTACCTGCAGAGCGCGCACGGCGATTCGAATGAATCGGTGGCCTTCAACGTCCAGCCGCGGCCCACTGGGCAGTTGCTGATCGGCTCCTCGCGCCAGTATGACGTCGAGCATCCGGAGATCGACCCGCCCGTTATGGCGCGGATGCTCGAACGGGCCTTCACCTATCTGCCTGCGCTGCGGGAGTGCGCCGTCGTCCGTACCTGGACCGGTTTCCGCGCCTCGACGCCGGACAAGCTGCCACTCATCGGCCCCCTCCGCGGCAATCTCTTTCTGGCCGCCGGCCATGAGGGGTTGGGCGTCACCACCGCCCTCGGGACCGCCAAACTGCTCACGGCTCACATTCTGCAGCGTACGCCGCCCATTCCGGCCGCGCCGTACCTGCCCGGGAGGTTCCATGCCTAACATCCTCTGGAACGGCCGATTGATCGACGCACCGGCCGGCGCCACCGTCGCGGCCGCCCTTCTGGCCAACGGCGCCACAGGCTTCCGGACTTCCGTCACCGGCCAACCGCGGGCGCCTCTCTGCGCCATGGGCGTCTGCATGGAGTGCCGCGTCACCGTCGACGGCCAGCGGCATCGCCTAGCCTGCCAGACCCTTTGCGCCGAAGGCATGGAGGTGCGGACCCCTTGACGTTCGACGTCGCTATTCTAGGCGCCGGCCCGGCCGGCCTCGCCGCCGCGCGCGCCGCGCACCGCACCGGCGCCCGCGTGGCTGTCCTCGACGACAATCCCTCGCCAGGCGGCCAGATCTGGCGCGGCGCCCCGCGGATCTCGCTTCCGCCCGGCGTTATGTTTTTCCCGCAGGCGCGCGTATTCGATATACGGCACGGGTTCACGCTTCATTCGACTCCCCATGGCACCATTCACGCCAGGCGCATTGTGCTGGCCACCGGGGCCCGCGAGCGATTTCTCCCGTTTCCCGGATGGACCGAGCCGGGCGTGATGGGCGCCGGCGCACTGCAGGCGCTGGCGAAGAGCGGACTGCCGTTGAGCGGCAGACGCGTCGTCGTCGCTGGGGCGGGTCCGTTGCTCGTCGCCGTCGCCGCATCGCTGCGCCAGCGCGGGGCCCGCCTTCTCGCCGTTGTCGAGCAGGCGCCACGGGGGCGTCTGCTGCGCTTTCTTCTCCGCCACCCTTTGAAACTTGCGCAGGCTGTGGGCCTCGGGGCGCAGTTGCTCGGCGTGCCGGTCCTCGCCGGCACGTGGCCGGTGGGGTTCGCCGGCGGCGAGGTCACGCTTTCCAACGGACGCGCATTCCAGGTCGACTATCTTGCCTGCGGCTTCGGTCTTGTTCCCAACACCGAGGCGGCGCAGCTACTCGGCTGCCGTCTGGAAGACGGCTTTGTGGCCGTTGACGCCAACCAGCAGACATCCATTGAGGGCGTCTACTGTGCGGGCGAACCGACGGGTATCGGCGGCGTCGAAAAAGCCATCGCCGAAGGCGAATGCGCCGGAGCGGCGGCAACCGGTCAACCCGCTTCGCCGCTCCGCTCCCGCGCTTTCGTGCAGGATCTTGCGGCGACCTTCGAACTCCATCCGGCCCTCTACAGGCTTTCCGCGCCGGATACTGTCGTCTGCCGTTGCGAGGATGTCCCGCTGGCCGCGCTGCAACCGTTTCGCGAGTGGCGCGAGGCGAAACTTCAGACCCGCTGCGGCATGGGTCCGTGCCAGGGCCGGATCTGCGGGCCCATCACCGCCCAGCTTTTCGGCTGGGCGCCCGGCTCGGTGCGCCCACCGCTTGTCCCGGTTCCGGCCGTTTGCCTGGCTACAGTTCAAACACCGCCAGCACCGGAAAGTGATCGCTCGGATACCGGGCCTCTCGCGAGTCGGTGAGCGTTACCGCCTCCTTCACCTTCCATGGCGCGCGAAACAGAATCCAATCGATCCGCGCCTTTCCCGGCGTGCCTTTGAACCCGTGGAACGTTCCCTCCGGTCCGCTCTTTCGCGCCGCTTCCGTCCACGCATCCTTGAGTGCCGGCACCAGCGCGGCGTAGGCCGTGGAGTCGCCCGCCGCCGCATTGAAGTCGCCCGTCAGCACGAACGTTCCCTGTTTCGGCATCCGCTCCGCAATCAACTGCGCCGAACGCCGCCGCGCCTCATCGTCCACCTTGGCGCGGTGAGCAAAGTGGGTATTGTAGTAGGTGAACCGCTGCCGCGTCTGCTTATCCTCAAACACGGCCCAGGTCACCATGCGCGGCAGGCTCATGCCCCACGCCGACGATCCCGCCACGCCCGGCGTCTCCGAGAGCCAGAAGTTGCCGGTCTCCACCGGCTGCAGACGGTCCTTGCGGTAGAACACGCCCATGTGTTCATCCTCCTGATTGCCGCGGCGGCTGAGCCCGAACCACCCGTACTCCGGCAGCTTCTCCACAATGTACTGCCCCTGCGCATGGAACAGCTCCTGCGTGCCCATCACGTCGGGCTTGTGGCGGCGCACCGTGTCCACCAGAAAGTCCTTCCGCTTCTCCCAGAAGTCCTCGCCGTCGGCCGGGTTCGGGTAGCGGACATTGAACGTCATGACGCGCAGCTCGGCGGCCACCAGCGGGAGCGAGAGGAGGGTGAGGAGAAGGATGCGGAGCATGATCGTTACCATGGTAGCGATCCTTTGCATGATCCGCCCCGTCCCTGTCACGTCCGCTTACCGCCTCAGTGTCGCGCTGGCCGGGCTCGCCATGATTACGGCTCCGCTGGTGTACGTGGGCTTCGTCGGGCTGGTGGCTTACGCGGTCTGGCTCTGGGCCGTTGAGGCGCTGCCGTATGCCGGCAATGCCGTTACCCTGATGCTCTATCTCGCCGTGCTCGGCGCCGGGCTCACGGTTCTGTTCTTCCTCGCCAAGGTCTTCTTTTCCCCTCCCCGCATCGACCGTAACTTCACGCCGCTCGACCTTTCCTCCCATCCCCTCCTGGCCGATCTCATCGGCCGCGTCTGCGCCGCCACCGGTGCGCCGTTTCCCGCCGAAGTCGCTGTCGACATGTCCATGAACGGTGCCGCCTCGCTCATCCATCCCGTCCGCGGCCTGTTCACCAATGAGTATCGCCTCACCCTCGGCCTCCCCTTGATCGCCGTGTCCGACCGCCAGCACATGGCTCACATGATCGCCCATGAGGTTGGCCACTTCTCGCAGGGCGGCGCCATGCGCGTGCGCCAGCTGATCCACTGGAGCCAGTATTACCTTGCTCAACTGGTTGACGGCCGCGACCGCTGGGATATCTGGCTCTCCAATCAGTCCAGCGGCGGCACTTATCTCATGCGCTTCTTCGCCTGGTGCGCCAACGCGGGCATCGGCCTCAGCCGCTTCGTGCTGCGGCTCCTGCTGAAGGGAATCCTGCTGGTCAACGCGCACATGAGCCGCGAGATGGAGTTTCATGCGGATCTCTACGCCATCCGCGTGGCTGGCTCCCGCGCCTTCGCCCAGTCCGTCGAAACCCTCGCCGGCGGCGGCGCCGCCATGCAGCGAGCGATGCAAATCGGCCAGCGCGCCTACGCCTACGGCCGTTACCCCGATGACTTTCCCGCCCTCGTTGCCGCTATCTTCGCCCTCTACACGCCCGAGGAGCGCCGGGAGTTCGCTCGCCTCGGCCGTTACACGATCGGCCTCGACTACGATACCCATCCCGACGACACGGACCGCCTGGACCGCTCCGACCGGGAAAACGAATCCGGCGCCCTTGACGAGCACGGCCCCGCCTCCGGCCTCTTCAACGATTTCCCTTCGCTCTGCCGCGAGCAGTCCCTGAAGTTCTACGAACTTGAACCCCGCGAACTCGTCCCCGCCGCCGCTCTCCTTCAGGAGGATCAGCAGCGCGACGCGCAGGATGCCGGTCGCATCGACTTCTTCGGCGCCGTCTACGACGGACCCGTCTGGCTTCGCTTCTGCGATTGCGAACCGATCCCGGACTCCGATTGGCCCGCCGTCATCGAAGCCGGTGACAAGGCGCGCGACACTACCCTCAACTTCTTCGGCAATATCGTGGGCGGCTACTCCAAAATGGTTATCGCCAGCGTGATTCTCCGCCGCCTGGACGCCGGGCTGCCGGTGGACTGGATGAGCGTCGAACTCGAGCCGTGTAACGCCGATCTCGCCCGCCACCGCATGTACACCGCCGAACGGGCCTACGAGCAGACGCTCGCCGAATTCCACTCGCTGGCCCTCCCCATCCTTCGCCGCCTGCAGGCCGCCTGGGATCGCCACGACGCCCTGCCCCCCGCCCGCCGCGACCGCTTCGTCCTCTGGTTCACGCTACTCCGCGACCTGGAATCTGCCGACTCCCCCACCACCCGTCTCGCGCTCGATCTCTCCGTCCTCTCCGACCTCGGCAGCGCCATTGCCGACCATCTGCAGAATCCCGCCTTCATGCAAACCATTCAGAGCGAGTTCGAAGGCGCCATCCGCCACGCCGGGCATCTGGAAACGGCGCTTGCCGCCATCTCCTACCCGCCGGCTCCCGGCACCAACCTGCGCGACTTCGCCATCCCCGAAGCGTTCCAGTCCGATAGCGGCGTCTTCGGGTTCCTCGGCGTCTATACCGAAGCGCTGTCCAGGCTTCGCGATCTGCGGCTCCGCGCCATGGGCGAACTCGCCGAACTCTCCCTCGCCGTGGAAGCTACCCGCGACCAGGCAGCGGAATAACCGCGCCGTTTACCTCCGCCCCTGCGTCGCTCACCAGCCACACGATCAGGCTCGCCACATTCGCCGGCTGTACCCACCGGCCCGGATCCGCATCCGGCATCGCCGCCCGGTTGGCCGGCGTGTCCATGGTGTTCGGCGACACCACGTTCGCCCGGATGCCGAACTCCCGGTTCTCCGCCGCAATTGTTTGTATCAGCGAGATCAGAGCCGCCTTTGACGCGCCATACGCCCCCATCCCCGCCACCGGCGACAACGCCGCCGCCGTCCCGATCGCGACAATGGACCCGCGCCCCGCCTCCCGCATCACCGGCAGCACGGCCCGCGAAAGTATCCACGCCGGACGCAGGTTCATGGCAATCATCTGCTCCCAGGTCTCGTCGGCGGTCTCCTCCACGCGCTGTCCCCCGGCGAAGCCGCCCACCAGGTGCACCACGGCATCGATCCGCCCATGCAGGTTCAGTACATCGGCCACCAGCATCCGGACCCCCTCGGCACTCTCCAGCGCCACCGCGAAGTGGCTCAGCGACGGGTGGTCGGCATTCCGGGAGCGCGCGCTACGGTCCACCCCGATCACGCGCGCCCCGGCATCCAGAAACGCCTTCGTTACCATGGTGCCCAGCCCGCCGCTTGCTCCCGTGATGATCACCACTTTGCCGTCCAGCATTTCGCCTCCTCGCTACAGTCCTGTTACATCATATAGGGCCGTCGCGAGCCAGGCGAGGGCGGCTACGGCTGCGGATGCTCGTCCGCGGACGGTCCGTACATGCCGGGGATTGGAATGTTCAGCAGCCGCAGATACACCCCAAGTTGCGCCCGGTGGTGTACCAGATGGTTCAGGAACCCGCGCACGGTCGCCGTCCGCGGTTCGACCAGCTTAAAGCTATCGCCGTAGGTGAACGTCCAGTCCTTGGCCATGTCGGCGTCGGTCGCCCGGTCGATCCACTTACGCGCCGTTGCCGCGCCATCGTCGAATTTCCGCAGGAGTTCCTCGCGGCTGCGCACTGGTTCCTCGTGGAAATCCGCCGGCAGGTGGAACTCCTCAAGGCGGAGAACGCGATTCTGCGGAAGCGGGTT
>CAZWDD010000083.1:0-19171 GCA_964632345.1 uncultured Solibacteraceae bacterium
GGCGGGTTGCCAGGGGCCGGCGAGGGCGGGTGAGTCGCGGTGGACGGCGGCGACGAGGCGCTCCTCTTCCGGGCCGGGATCGATCTGGCCGAGGACGGTGCGGCATCCGGCCTGGCGGGCGGCCTGGAAGAGGCGGCGGGCGGTATAGGAGTAAGAGAACACGACGGACCCGGGGGTGAGGTGGCGGCCGAGGGAGGCGAGGACGCGGGACTGGAACCAGTGATTGCGCTGGAGGATGGCGTCCCAGCCGGAGGCGCGGCGGCGGAGGCGAAGCTCAAAGGCGAAGGCGCTGGCGTTGGAGGCGGAGACGGGAGCGGCGGCGAGGTCGGGGTGGAAGCGGTCGCGGGCGCGGCGGCCGGCGAGGGTGGCGGCGAGGGAGCCTGGAGGCACCCAGAGGTCGGTGTAGAGACGGCGGAGCGCGCCGGCGTGGTGGAGGGCGTGCGGGATGGCGTAGTGCTCCCTGGCGCCGAGCTGACAGCAGATCCAGTTAGTCTGGCTTCCGCTGTTCATGGGCATAGCCGACGTTGTAGGAGGAGCCGGTACCACCGGGGGTCTTGTCCCACTTGTTGCGGTCCCGCGCGCGATTGCGCCAGCGGCGCCACCAGGCAGCGAGGTCGCGCAGCCCGGAGGCAGGGGGGAAGGCGAAGACGGCCTCATCGATGCGGTGATAGCTCCGGATGGCGTCATACCGGCGGAGGGCGACGGGAGGAAGCGGACGGCGGAGGCGGAGGGCATTGGGCGCGCCCCGGAGGAACTCCAGCCAGGACTGAAAGTAGGAGCGCGGGCGGCCGAGCCGGATGGCATCCCAGGCGCCGAGGGCGAATTTCCAGGCGAGTTCGAGGGGGACGCGGGACCAGGGCATATGGATGAGGATGGCCCAGCTACGGTTGCGAAGGCCACGCATCCAGCTACGCTCGGTATTTCGATTGAGCGCGGAGAGCCGGTGGTGCGCGAGGAGGGAGGGCTCAAACCAGACGCAGTAGCCCAAGGAGAGGAGTTGGAGGCAGAGCTCCTCTTCCTCCCACTCACTGCTGAAGAAGGTGCGATAGCCGGCCGTCTGGCGGACGGCGGCGGTGCGAATGAGGGCGGCGGCGCCGACGAAGGAGGCGACGATGCCTGGCTGGAGGGTGGCGTTGCCGGGGTCGGCCGGGAGTTCGAGCCCGTTGAAGAGGAAGGGGGCGAGTACGCCGGCGTGAGGGCGGGCCTCGAGGGCGGCGACGGCCTTGGTGAGGGCGGCGGGGTCAACGAAGCCACAATCGTCATCGAGGTGGAGGATGTATTCGCCGGAGGCGAGGAGGAACCCTTCGGAGCGGCGCTGGCACTGTCCGGTATTGGACTCATGCCGGATGACGCGAGCTTCGGGCCAGAGGGCGCGGACGAGCGGTTCAACGGGGGAGTCCGAGGCGTCGTCGATGACCAGCAGTTCGAGATTGGGGTAGTCGAGCTGGCGGAGCTGTCGAATGGTGAGATCGAGCTCCGGATGCCGGTTGCGGGTGGCGATTAGAGCTGTGACGAGGGGGGGCATGGTGGATTTGGGCAGTGTCGGCGGAGCCCACTTATGCGGAGGCTACCGTGATGGGGTCGTTTCCAGAATTTTCTTCACGACATTCTCGATCCCGTGGCGCTCAGTCGCCTCGCGGCGGACCCGGCAAGCCTTCTCATGCAGGCTCATGAAGGTCTCGCGCATCTCGCGGATCGCGCGCGCCAGATCCGCCGCGTCACCATCCACGAAACGAAGGGAAGTGGCTGCAACGAGGGGATCCCGCTCGAAGCTCAAGCCGGACGTCATGACGATCGGCTTCCCGGCGACGAGGGTCTCCATGACGATTCCCGAGCCGCGCTTAGCGTAGGCGGAAGTCCGGTACGGCAGAATGACGAAATCAGCCTTTTCGAATTGGTCCGCATATTCAGCCTCTGACAGCGGGCCGATCCGGAGATTGAGATTCGGGGTTCGAAGGGCTAACTCCTCAAGGTAGCGGATGTGCTCGTGGAGGACCTTCTCGGAGGCCGCGAGTTCAGCAATCTGGATATCCAATGCGAGCGAACCCTGCACCAGGTCCTCTTCGATACTCCGGACAGCGACGCACAAGAGATCAAAACCTTTCTCGGAACGTGGTTGTCCGGCAAATGCGCCGCAGAGAGGCGTTGGTGCGGATTCGACGATAACGGGTGTCGAGGTGCGGGCCGGCAGCGGAAAGGGTACCACCGAACAGGAGCCCTTCATCGCACTGGCCCAATCCTCCGCAAGTGATTCGACTTCGGTTGCATAGCCGATGTTCTTCAGCCGAAGTAACCGCCGCAGATCGCCCAATAATCCGTTCGCACGGCGGCTTGGAGGATAGAAGAAGTAAAGAACCACGCGTTCGCGGCGTCTGATAGCTGCATAGAGGTGCAGGGCCAGGGTATTGAACGGAACCGAATTGACAACGAAAAGTACCCGGTTTAGTTCCGATGGCCTTGAGAGGATGTCGCACAGGTAACGGAAGTTGCCCCAGAGGAAAACAGCAACGAAGAGAACCCAGCGCCAGTATTTTGATGCGGATTTCGTTCGTACAAGCGAATGAAGGCGGCCCTGGGATAGGTGGAAGACCGGCTTGACCCGCTTGTCATCGATGTCACACCCTACGTGTGACCAGACCTCGACTCCACCACCAAATTGCAAAAAGGCCTCGGCAACCGTCAGCGAATGCCTGGTCCCGTTCTCATTGAGCCTCCGCAAATCATGATCGAGTAGGCAGATCGTCACGTCACGCGGCTTTCCGGGACTGTTGCGAGTTCCTCAGAGATGTGGTCGATGCTCGATTGGACTCCTGCGAGAAATGGTCCAGTCGCGGTTTGGATCGGAGATTTCCACGCCTGCACCGCCCAAGATCGGCATGACACTCCGTTGCTGAACGAGAAATCCAGCGTTTGAGCACCCAAGCGATTCCGCTTTCGATCGGCACCTTCAGTGCGGGCAAACGAGCCAGTGGTTTTCATAAGGAAGCCGGATCGATGACTGGAGGCTGAGTCAGAACCGCAATCTTGCGTGCGCTCACCTGGTCCAGGAAGCTTGCAAGGGCAGCGACGTCGCCCACGGCTAGATGTGGCTGCTGTTCCAGCACGCGCTGGCGGACGCAGTGGTGGGACGAATACTTCGGGCGCAACTCCGTCAACTTTGCGGCGAGTGATTTCGGATCGTTCTCATACACAACGAAGTTCTCCGTGAGCGTACCTGGGCCCGGTGCAGCCGGGTCCTTGATCCAATGCGACGGCACCCAGTCGGCGCGTGGGGTGAAGATGTAGCCGCCGCAAGCCTGCACTTCGCAGATGGGGACGCCGAAGCTCTCACGGTGGGCGATGAAGTATACAGCCGTCTGCCGGTAGATGGCGCGGATCTGCGCGGTGGTGTAGCTGCCAGACAGCACCCGAAACGGAATTCCGGCGGACTTGAGCGCCTCGATCTGGATGTCCCGCTCCTGCGGGTGGTCGGGGCGGACGAAATCGACGAGCCCCGTAAATGTACCGTTTTGTTCCGGAAAAAGATCTCCGGTGCAGACGTTGAGCCCGATGACGGAAAGTTTATGCGGCCCTGGTGGAAGGGGGTGTTCACTCACGACGGAGGAAGCGAGGTACCAGTCGTAACGTTCCATGCCGAAGTGTCCGCCGGTGGGGATGCCCATGGCCGGGTTACCGGTTTTCAGCCAATCGGCCCACGCGCCTCGGGTGGGAAGATAGACAAGGTCGTACAAGACGATGGGGACGCCGGGAAGGGTGGCACGAATGAGTGCGTCGTCCATGAACCCTGTCATAAAAGCGCGCGGCATGTGGCCGGTGACGATTACGGCGTCGTAACCGCGCAGGCTCTTAAGAAAGGCTCCTCGGAGAAGGGCGCGCGCCACCTGAGCGGGTGTGGCCGGAACTGCCGGTTGGCGCCGAATCATCCAGTGGCCATCCGGACATACGCGGACCTGCGCACCGAGCGCGGTCAACATGCGGCGAAGACCTTCCGCCATGACCTTGGGGAAACTGTTCTCGCGGCTGGTGAGGATTGCTACACGCATTGGGAAGTCGTTATGCCAGATGGAACAGCAGGGGAATGGTCACGCGACGCCGCACCGCTTGTATAGATCCACCATCGCAGCGGCCACACGCGGCCAAGCCAACTCCTCCGCGCGAGCGTGGTTGGCCGCTCCCATGGCGGCGGCGGATGTTGAAGAAGATTTCAAGTCGAGAATGTGGCCGCGAAGCTGAGCCACCGATCCGGGATCAGCGAAAAAGGCGCCTGACGACGGTACATACTCGGGGATGCCTCCGACGCGTTCACTGACAACTGGAAGGCCGCAGGCCATGGCCTCCAGGATGCTGTTGTTTGCCGTGGCGTTTTCACAAGTCATGAGGAAGCAGTCGGCAGTTTGGTATTGCGTGAGCAGTTCCTGGTCAGAGAGTCCGGTGAAGCAGTGGACGTGGGGCATTCCGGCGAACAGGGAATGAAAGGCTCGGGGAATGACGAGGTGGAAGCGGATGGCGTCGTCGGCGGACATCGCTGCACAGATCTCGCGCAGGAGATTGAAGTTGCGGCGATAGCCGCCGACGGTGAGAACTGTAAATGCTTCGCTCCTCGTCCTGGGCGAGGGGCGGAAGAACCCTGTATCGACGCCGTGACGGACGACGTGGATACGCTGGGCCGGAACGCCGTGCGTCCGAAAGAAGGGGGCCTGGGTCTCGCTCATCAGGACACATAGGTCCAGCCGTTTAAGACGGGCGGGTTGATGGATGACGGACGGGAGCGTGTCGGAGCAGTGATGAAAGGTTGCGAAGAGAGCGACGTTGAGACGCCGTGTGGCAACGTCCAGATACCCCCAGTCACTGTCGGCCCAAAGATGATGAGCGGCACGAAAGCCCCCTGTGCGCAGCCGCTGGCGGGCCATCCACTCGAGTTTGAGCGAAGAGAGTTGATAGGTGTTGTTGGCTGCGCGCCGGCTAACCGCAAAGCGAAGGAGACGGTCCGGAAAAGATAGCGCGGTCCGCCGGACAACGCGTTCAACATGCGATGCTCCGAGCGCGCGCGTGAGGAGCGAGTAACCGGAATAGGCCGCCAGTGCGGGGGGATCGCTGGTGAGAAAGAGTATCCGGTCGACGAGAGGATCAAGCATGCGGAGCTATTGCGTTCGAATCAGCCGGGCGGGGACGCCGGCGATGACGGAGCCGGCGGGAAAGCTTTTGGTAACGACGGCGCCTGCGCCGACGATGCAGCGGTCACCGAGGGTAACGTCCTTGAGAATGGCGGCGCCTGCGCCGATCCAGCAGCCGTCGCCGATGGTGACCTGGCCGGCGTCCATGGGGCAATCGGCGACCCACTGGCCGGGGGTGAGGACGTGGTTGGAATCCGTGATGTAGACGCCGGGACCGAACATGTTGCGGTGGCCGATGACGATGTGGCCGCAGGCATCGATCATACAGTCGCGATTGAAGAAGTTGGAGTCGCCGATGCGGATGCGGATAGCGCCGGGCGAAGGGAAAGCGGGGTAGAGCCAGCAACCGGCGGTGAAGGCGTTGTGGCCGCCGAGAGAGATGGACTGGGGGTGGCGGACGCGGATGGACTCCAGGCGGCAGCGGGGGCCGATGTGGAGACCGGAGGCACGGAGGATGGCAACGCGCCAGCGGCTGGCGAGGCCGGTGGCGAGGCGGGCGAGGGTGTCGAACGGGAGTCTCATGCCAGTTCGAGGGAGCGGGCGAGGCTTTGGACCTGCGCGGGCCAGGAGCGTTCGGAGGCGATGCGGAGGCCGGGTGCGGGGTCGTGAGCGGCGGGGTTGGCGACGATCTCGGCGAGGCGGTTGGCGAAGGCTTCCGGGTCCGCGGTGAGGGTGAGGGCGTTGCCGTAGCGTTGGAGGCCGGAGCAGGGGGTGGAGACGACGGGGAGGCCGGCGGCGAAGTATTCGAGGACCTTCAGCAGGTCGTTGCCGCGGGTGTACTCGTTATCGGCGTGGGGGACGATGGCGGCATCGAAGCTGTGGAGGACGTGGGTGAGGTGGGTGTAGGGGATTTCGGAGACAAAAGAGGCGTTGGGGAAGCGGGCGAGCCATTCGAGGATTTGGGGGCCATCGGTATAGCCGACGAAGAGGAAGCGCCAGTGGGGGAAGCGGCGGAGGACGTGTTCGAGGAGCGGGAGGTCGGTACGGGTCCAGTGGATGCCGCCGGTGAAGCCGATATAGACGGCGCCGGGGGGCTTGGGCCACCAGGGGTCGAGCTGGAAGTCGGGGTTGTGGGAGGAGAAGGCGGTGGGGTCGGTGGCGTTGTGAAAGACGAGTTTGCGGGAGTGGGGGACGGAGGCGGCGACGGTCTCGTTGACGCAGAGGACGAGCTGGGCGGCGGTGGTGAGGGAGGCGAGATCGGCGTGGTCCATGCCGAAGCCGGGGGCGCGGAAGTCATCGGAGAGGTCAAAGACGGAACGGGCGGCGGCGGGGAGGAGGAGGCGGGCGACGGGTGTCTGGAGGCGGCCAGCGGTATTGAGCCAGAGGAAGAAGGGGTTCCCGGCGGCGGCGACATGGCGGAGGTGGGCTGCCATGCGGCGGGAGCGGAGGAGGCGGAAGGGGGCGAGGTGCCAGTCCCAGAGGGTGTAGGTGGAGTCGAGAATGGTGACGGGCTTGCCGCCGGGGGTGCGCCAGGATTGGGGGGAGAAGCGGAGGGGGGAGGCGTACTTGGCGAGGCCATTGCCGGCGAGGGTGGGCGGGTTGACGTAGACGCCGGAGGAGAGAGAGGAGCAGGCGTCGAGGAGGTGGATAAAGACGGCCTGGTTCCGCTTGAGGCGGTGGGGGATCCAGGGGAGGTTGGAGAAGTTGAGGAGAACCACGGCTAGTTGGCGGAGGGGCGCGGGGCGTGTTGGAGGCTCTGCGCGATGGCGGCGGCGAGCTGCTGCAAGCGGGTGCGCGCGGTGAGGTGCGCGAGGGCGTGGCGGCGGGCGGCGCCGGACATCTGGCGGACGCGGGCCGGGTCATTGAGAAGGGCGGCCATGTGGCTGGCCATGGCGGAGACGTCGTACTCGTCGACGAGGAAGCCGGTGGCGCCATGGGTGACGACGTCGGCGATGCCGGCGTGGCTGGTGACGACGACGGGGACGCCGGCGGTCAAGGCCTCGACGACGGCAACGGGTGTGCCTTCGCAGTCGCCATCGGGCGCCTGAACGGAATGCTGAACGAAGATGCGGGCCTGCTGCATCAACTGAGCGACCCGCTGCTGGGGTTGGGCGCCGAGGAACTGGACGCTGCCGGCGATGCCGAGCGCCTGGGCCAACTGCATGGCGGCAGGGAGCAGGGGGCCGTCGCCGACCATGTGGAGGACGGCATCCGGACAGGACTGGAGGGCGTAGGAGAAGGCCAGAACGGTGAGGTGGGGGGCCTTTTTGTCGACCATGCGGCCGACGGCGAGAACGTTGGGCGGGTTCGCGGCGGGATCGGCGGCGTGGATGACGGAATCATCGGCGCCGCAGGGGACGCAACTTAGCTTTTCGGGGGGGCAGCCGAGTTCGATGAGAGTGGACTGCATGAAGCGGGAGACGGCGATGACGCCGGCGGCCGACTGGAAGAGTTCGCGATAGGCTTCGCGGCGTTCGGCGATAGGGCCGGCATGCGCGTCGCGGCCGTGGAAGTGAACGACCAGCGGGACGCCGGCGCGGCGGGCGGCCGGGAGTACCTCGACGCCGGCGCTGCCAAACTGAGCAAGCACGACCTGGAAACGGTGGCGGCGGAGGAAGGCGGCGATTTCGGCCGATTTACGGGCGTCCAATCGCTGCTGCGCGGCAGGCGACAGGAAGCGCCGGGCGGTGACAAGGGCCTGGGTGAGGCGGGAGAGGAAGGGCTTCCGGGAAGCAGCGAGGACAGGCGAGCGGCCGCCGAACACGACGGTTACGTCGCCCGGCAGACCGTTGGCGTGGACATTGAGAAAAGTCTCCGACCCGGTTGTTTCGCCCGGCTGCCAGATGCAGATGCGGCCGAGCGAGGGGGCTTGCCGGGAGAGATCGGTTTCGCCGGGGGCGGTGGATTTCATGAAGGAGGAGGGAGCGGGCAGGGGTGCCGCATCAGGCGCGGGAGAGGAGCTTCCTGGTCAACATACGGGCTTGGAGTAGGCCGGAGAGCGGGTGGCGGCTGGTGAAGGAGGCCTGGCGATAGAGAGCAAGAGCGTCGATCCGGTGAGGGTCGGCGACCTGGCACCGATAGCGGAGATGCTGGCTGAGGGCGGCGGCGAGGGCGGCGGGATTGTAGAGAGAGGAGGCGGAGTTCTGACGATAGATGCGGTCCAGCCACTGGATGGCGGCGGTGAAGAAGGCGGGGTCCGAAGGCCAGTCGTCACTGACAACCGACTCGTGGAAGTCCAGTTCGGGCGGGCCGGCGGGGAGTTGCAGGTCCTCCAGCATCAGGCGGCGGATGGCGCGGAGATTGGCATGCTTGACGGACGCCTTGGCCTGGGTCATCTGGGTTTCCGAGAGCCGATAGTCGAGGAGGACCTTGGGGATGTTGGCGCCGCGGGTGACCTTGAGGAGCCGGTACCAGAGGTGGTAGTCCTCACAAGGCGGGTAAGCGGAGTCATACTGCAGGCCGGCACGCCGCACGACATCGAGGCGCATCATGGTGGTGGGATTGCAGAAGGAACCGCGGAAGAGCAGGCCGACCTGGATGTCGTCGTGGCTGGTGGGGAATTCCCATAGCGCCGTTTCGCCGTTCTCGCGGAACCGGTTGGCGAAGGCGCCGCAGATGCCGACAGCGGGATTGGCATCGAGAAACCGGACAAGCTCCTCGAAGCGTTGGGGGTGCGCGATATCGTCGGCATCCATGCGCGCGAGATACTCCCCGCGCGCGAGAGCGAGCCCCTTGTTGGCCTGGGCGGCGATGCCCAGGTTCGTATCGCTGCGGACAACGGAGAGGCGGCTGTCCCGGCAGGCGGAGAGGATGCGCGGGGTTTCATCGGTGGACCCGTCGTCCATGAGCAGGAGCTCGAAATCGGTGAAGGTCTGCTGGAGAATGCTGTCCAGGGCGGCCGGGAGGTAGCGGGACGAGTTGTAGGCCGATAGAACGACCGAGACCTTAGGCATGGATTCGCTCCGCGGGGCGGAAATGGGATTGGCGGGACATCCAGGTCCGGACGTGCTCTGCGTGGAACGCTCCGGAAGGCGCCTCGACGGGCACGACGTTGGGCGTGGCGTCAAAGGGGAGCCACATGTCGCAGACGAGTTTCAGGCCGTCGCTGAGGATGGCGGCCAGATGCGAGAATCCGCTGCGGGAGGTGATGAGGATATCGGCGGAGATCATGTTATCGAGCGCTTCCAGCCAGGCATGCTCATCGAGATGCGCGGTCACCGGGATGCCGGGATGGAGTAGCGGGTGGGCCTTCCAGTCCACATAGGCACCCGTTTCGTTCAAATACCTGCCGGCGCTGTCGGCGTCGCTGAAAATAACGACCTGCAGAGGGAGCGGCGAGAGGAGTTGATGGAGGGTGTTGATGATGCGGCAGTAGTAAGAGTCCGGCAGGAGCCGGCCGTGATAGCGGGGGTCCCGGACGATGTCGCCGCGCCGGATGTTGACGGCGACGCGAACGGGAAGAGAGTGGGAGAAGAGGTCGCGAACGGGATCGACTGCGCGGGCATGGAGATATAGCTGGCGGAGGCGTGCGCGGGTGGCGGCGTAATCGGCATCGCAGCGGCTGAGGCGGTTGGGAGGGAGGGCGAAGACGGTGCCGGGTTCGGGATGGCTGGCGATGAGGCGATCGATTTCGGCGTAGCGCGCAGCGTCGGATTCGAGGGAGACGAGCGGTTCTGGGAGGTGGATGAGGCGCAGGCGGCCTGACCGGACACGGTCATCGACGGTGCGGCGGGAAGGGAACTGCGAATCGAGGTGCAGGAACCGGCGGTAGGCCTCATCGAGGGTTCCCTGGTGGTCATAGACGGCGTTGCGGCGGGCGCGCAGTGCGGAGTGGATGGCCCATCTGACGCGGATGAGGGGGCTGGCGCTCCAGAGGCCGGGACGCTGCGGGATGAAGGCGAGGTTGTGGCGGAGGGCTACCTTGAGGCCGATGTTGAAGGAGGCCATGAGATGGCCGAGGCCGGCGACGAGGTTATCGTCGTCGACGAGGAAGCGATCGGACGCGCCTGGGATGGACGGACTGGCTGCCATTGCGGGGGAGTGGGACGGGGCCGGCGGGGCTAGTTTCCCGAGGAGCCATCGGCGAACTCAATGCCAGCGAGTTCGCCGCTTTCGGAGTGGAGTTCGCCGGAGCGGATGGAGTAGACGAGTGTGCCGCCGGTGATGGAGGAGAGGCGGTGGGTGACAATGAGAATGGTCAACTGTCCCTTCAGGGCATCGAGGGCCTGATTGATGTCCTTTTCCGTGTTCTGATCGAGGGCGCTGGTGGCCTCATCGAGAACGAGGATGTTGGGGCGGCTATAGAGGGCCCGGGCGAGGCCGAGGCGCTGGCGCTGGCCGCCGGAGAGGCGGACACCGCGTTCGCCGACGACTGTCTGGAAGCCGCCGGGCAGCTCGGTCTCGATGAAATCGAGGATTTGCGCCATGCGGCAGGCGTTGCGGAGTTGCTCGTGATCGACGGCGGCGGGGTCCACGCCGAGAGCGACGTTGGAGCTGATGGTGTCATCGATGAGGAAGATGTCCTGCGGGACGTAGCCGATAGCGGCTCTCCAGGCGGGGAGGATGGCGGGGGACAGCGGCTGGCCATCGACGAGAATGCGGCCGGCGGAGGGGCGGTGGAGGCCGAGAATGACATCGAGGAGGGTGGACTTGCCACAACCGGTTTTGCCGATGAAGGCGACACAGCTATTCCGGGGAATGGTGACGGAGATATTGCGCAGGACAGGGGATTCGGCCTGGGGGTAGGAGAATGTGATGTTCTCCAGGGTGATTGCGTCTTTCCACTGAAGAGGCGTGACGGCGGCGCTTCGCGAGGTGTCCTGGAGGTCGGTGCGCTCGGCGTTGACGAACTCGTCGTAGACCTCATCGAGGGCATAGGTGGTGGTGGTGAGCTGGGTGATCTGGCCGTAGAGGAGCTGGAGGGCGGGGATGAGGCGGTAGCCGGCGATGGCCAGGACACCGAGAACGGGGAGGATGTCGGTCACGGATTCGCCGGCGACGACGCGAAAGAGAACGATGCCGACGAGACCGCCGAAGGCCATGGGCTCGACGAGGTAGCGGGGGCCGTTGGAGTAGATCGGGATGCGGGAGTAGAGACGGCCCATGTCGAGCGAGAAGGCGCCGAAGCGGCGGATGAAGAAGTCCTCGACGCCGCGGAGCTTGATGGGCTTGATGCCGGTGATGAGCTGCGTGGTCTCCCGGGCGAGGCCACGGCCGGAGACCTTGAGGCCCTCCGAGACGGCGTTCATCCGCCGGTTGAGGTAGAGGAGGACAAGGGCGTAGAAGCCGCCGAGGACGCCGCCGACGGAGAGGGCGATGGAGGGATTGACGACGAAGATGAGGCCGAGGAGGAGGAGGACGGTGAGGAGGCGGGCGATGCTGTCGAGCAGCGGTAGGAGCACGCCCTGGACGTACTGATTGACGTCGCCGGCGACTTTCTTGATGAGGACGCTGGAGTTATTGGCGAGGAAGAAGGACCAGGGCTGGGAGGCGATCTGGCGGAGGAGGCGGAGGCGCATCCAGTGGCCGAAGGAGTGGGCGTAGTGGACGCGAGCGACCTCGCTGGCAAGGTTGATGGCGTTGGAGACGAGCAGGAGGGCGATGGCGCCGAGGCCGGAGAGGAGGAGGAGCTGGCTGTTGTCGATGGGCGGGAGGAGGGCGAGGATGTGGGCGCCGTATTCGGATTGGCGGAGGCGGTCCGGGGCGGCGGCGATGGCGAGGAAGGGGAAGATGGACGTGACGCCGACGACCTGCATGACGCCCTGCGCGAGGACCCAGAGGAAGACGATGGCGAGCCGGCGGCGGCCATACGGACGGGCAAGCGAGTAGGACTTGCGGAACAGCTCGGCGAAGGTATGGAGACGCATGAGTGGGGTCTAGGGGGTATAGGCCGGGCAGCGGGCGGTAGCAGCCATGAATCAGTTGGGGTTGGATTCCGAGGAGTAGTAGTGGCCGTATCCGTAGGTGGTATGGGTGTCGGGGGTCCAGTCGTTGAGGACGGTGCCGAGGACGGGGACGCGGTCGATGAGGAAGCGCTGGGTGACGGCCTGGACGGTCTGGCGCTGGGTGACGCCGGAGCGGACGACAAGGACGACGCCGTCGGCGAACTTGCCGAGGAGGCGGGAGTCAGGGAAGTGGAGGGCGGGGGCGGTGTCGATGAGGATGAGGTCGAAGTGGGCCTTGAGGGACTCAAGGAGGGAGGCGAGTTTGGCGGAGAAGAGGATTTCGGCCGGGGACTCGCCGGCCTGGAGGCAGCCGGCCGGGAGGAGGTACATCTCCGGGACGGAGGTGGGGCGGATGTGAGGGCCGTTGAAGACGTTGTCGGAGAGCTTGTCGACGGTGAGGAGTTCGGTGAGGCCGGGCTTGAGGGAGGTTTCAAAGAGCGTGTGGAGGCGGGCCTTGCGGACGTCGCCATCGATGAGCAGGGTGCGGCGGCCGGTGATGGCGGCGGCGGCGGCAAGGTTGGTGGAGAAAGTCGTTTTACCCTCGCCGGGGCCGGGGCTGGTGATGACGACAAGCTGGGGCGGATTTTCGCCGCCGACCAGGGAGGTGAGGGTGTAGCGGAAGGAGTCGGCCGAGAGGGAGGCGCGCTGGTTCCAGGTGACGAGTTCCTTGGGGGTGTCGATGACGTTGAGGGCCGGGGCGGGCTGCCTGCGGAAGGGCAGGCGGCGGGTGGCGGGCGGCAGGAGGGGGGCGCCGAGCGTGGGGATGGCGCCGAGCTCGGGGACGCGGAGGGTGTCGAGCATGTGGCCGGGGGTGGTGAAGACCTTGGCGAGGGCGCGGGCCTTGCGGGTTTCGAGGAGGAACACGACGCCGGCGGCGGCGCCGAACCCGAGGAAAGCGCCCATGGGGATGTCGCGCGAGGGCTTGGGGCGGACGGGGATGCCGTTGGGGACGGCCTGCTCGATGACGCGGATGTTGTTGGTGGGGAGGGCGGCGACGATGTTGGCCTGGTTGGCCTGCTGGAGGAGGTTGCCGTAGGTCTGGCGGGCCATTTCGATGTCGCGCTTCATCTGAGCGTATTGGGCGGACTTGTCGGCCTGGCCGGCAACGACGCGGGACTGCGAGTGGTAGGTGTCGGCGGTCATGCGCTCGCGGCGGAGGGCGGCTTCGTACTCGTTCTGGATGCGCTGGACGAGGTTGGACTTTTCGACCTGGAGGGTCTGTTCGATCTCGGTGATCTGGGCGTCGATGCGCTGGACCTTATAGTGATTGGGGGTGAGGGTGGCCGTAAGCTGGGCGCGCTCGCGGCGGAGTTCGGTGAGCTTGCCGCGAAGGTCGCGCATCCGGCCGTCGTCGAGGATCTCGGGGAGGGATTCGATGGAGCTTTTCTTGGCGAGTTCCCAGCGGGACTGCTTGGCGATGCGGTCCTGCTGCATGGCGGACAGATCGCCCTGAAGCTGGCGGACCTTGCTGTCGGCAAGGGCCTGCTGGTCGAGAACGGTGGTGAGGCCCTGGGTGGTGACGAACTCCTTGAGCTGCGTTTCCAGCTGCTCGATGCGGCCCTTGGCCTCTTCGAGCTGGCCTTCGAGCCACTGCGTGGTGCGGAGGGCGTTGGCCGAGCGGCTCTGGGAGTTGGTGGAGACGAACTCGGCGGCGAGGGTGTTGACGAAGGTGGCGGCGACCTCCGGAGAGCTGGACTCGCAGCTGATCTCCATGAGACGGGAGGCGCCGACGCCGCGGGCGCGCGTGGAGCGCGCGGCCTCCTCGACGGCCTGCTTCATGATCTCGACCGGTTCCTGGGAGACGACGCCGAGGCGAAGGCGGAACTTGCTGTAGATGTCCTGCGGGATGCTGGTGACGGGAGTCATCTCCAGGTTGACGCGGGACATGGTGCGGCCGAGCATGGTGGGTCCCATGAGGACGCGGGTCTGCGTCTGGATGTTGGCGGCGGTGGTGGAATAGCTGCCGGTGCCGGCCTGCTGGTCGAACTGGTTCATGCCCATGAAGCTCTCGTTGATGCCCATGAGCTCGACGACGCTGGCGGCAGTATAAGTGGGCGGGGTGAGGACGACGCGGAGGAAGCCGCCGGAGGCGCCGGCGATGAGGGCGAGCAGCAGCCACCACTTGGCGCGCCAGAGGGCGGCCGGGAGCTGCGCGATGGCCGAGGGCTGGTCCTGTACGGCGGGCCCGGCGGGCTCGGCTGGCGTGGTCCAATCCGGGCGAACCACCGGCAAATTACTGTTTCCGTCCCAGCCGGAATCTTTTCCTAATAACACGGGCCTATCCTGACTTCTGTTGAGGTTGACAATGCGATCCGTTAGCGCGCCAGGACCCAGATGAGACTCATGGCGGCGGGCATGGCGACGATGGCCGTGCGGCCGGCGGTCTTTTTCCAGGAAGAGGCGACGGGGATATAAAGAAGATCGTTGGGCAGCAGCGGGAAGTCGCTGTCCTTGCCGGCGAGGATGCGGGTGATATCGATGGGCACCTCGCTGCGGCGGGAGCTGTTGAGAACGGGGCGAAGGACGCGGGCCTTGGAGGGGGCGGCGTCGCGGGCCAGGCCGCCGGCGAGGCTGATGGCCTGGATGACGGAGATGGACTCTTTTTCGCCGAGTTCAAAGCCGCCGACGCGGCCGATGGCGCCGTTGACATAGACCATTTCGGCGCGTTCGACGCTGATGACGTCGAAGGGCATCAGAACGATGTCCTCGGCGGGGTTGACGTTTTCGCGGAGGCTGCCCATGCTGATTTCGGCGGAGGTGGTTTTGCCGTCGACCGAATCGATGCGGTTATCGAGCGGGAGTTCGCCGATCTCCTTGCGGCGGGTGATCTTGATGCGGCGGCTGGCGTTGGGCTGGAGGCCGCCGATTGAGGAGAGGACCTCGACGAGCGTGCGGCGGCCCTGGAGCGGATAGATGCCGGGGGCCTTGAAGGCGCCGACGAAGAAGACGGGTTCGCTGCGGAACTGGACAATGGTGACGGTGGCCTGGGGGCGCTGGACGAAGGTCCGCATCCGTTCGACGAGGAGGGCCTCGACGCGCTCGACGGTGAGGCCGCTGACGGGGATGCGGCCGAGTTGCGGCAGGTTGATGTTGCCGTCGCCGTCGATGAGGTAGGGCCGCTCGCTGAGTTCATCCATTTCAAAGGCGCGGATCAGAATCTGGTCGCCGGGGCCGAGAACATAGTTGGGCCGAAGCTGGCCGGGGGTGGTGGGGGCGGGGGCGGCGGGGGCGGCCGGGGCGCCCGGGGCGGGTGTGGCGGGCGGCTGCTGGGCCGTCAGGGAAATGCTCAATCCGAGGAGAAATATGACCTTACGCATCGCTTCTTCCATTTTTGTCCGGGTAGGAGGGGATCAACCGCTTCAAATTCTGGTTCATCTCCGAGACGGTGCGGTCGATGGACTGCAACTTCTCGACGACGTCCTGCGTTTCGGGCTCGCGCGAGTTGTCGCGGAGGATATCCTGCATCGCGGTCCGGGCCAGTTCGGAGATGCTTCTGGCGCCGCGCGCCGGGCAGATATTGACCAACTGGTGAAACTCCTCTTCGGAGATCCGGAAATAGACGGTGCGGTTTCTTGGCTTCAATACAGACACAGTACGAATTCCATAGTGCTGGCTCCCGGGTTCGCGAAGGAACCGGGAGAGTTTAGGCGCGATGCACCCAGTCGGCCTCGACCTCCACGGCCACCGACCGCTGGAGAAGACCGATCGAGAGAACCAGAGAGTCCTTGCCGTTGACCGCCGTGAGGATGCCCTCGGCGCCGGCCAGGGGACCGCGATGCAGCCGGACGGCCTGCCCGATCGCCAGATACGGATGCGGGCGGGCGGCCAGTTCCTCCACAACCACGGTGCGGATGTAGCGAAGTTCGGCCTCGGCCACCGGCACGGGGGAGGCGCCCGCTCCCACCACCTGGACCACGCCGGGGGTGCGCAGGACGCTGCCGCGATCGGATAGGGCGAACCGGCAGAAGACGTATCCCGGAAACAGGGGTTGATCGATCACCTTGACGCGATCGGACCACCGCCGCCGGAGCTTCACGCTCGGCAGAAAAGTCTCCATTCCGCGGCTGGAGAGCGCGGATTGGCATTGATGTTCAAAATTGGACCGCACACGGAGGGCGAACCATGGCGTGTCGTCGGAACGCTCAGCAGAGGTATAAAAAACAGAAGGTTCAGATGCAGCGAGCATAAAAGTAAACAGACTCCCGTCCTTTCAGTCCCATCCCGGCCATTTTGCCTGCGTCCTGGAACCGACGGTAGAGATTCCATTCTGAGTTTGGTTTTGACAAC
Organism: uncultured Solibacteraceae bacterium; assembly: GCA_964632345.1. Taxonomy (GTDB): domain Bacteria; phylum Acidobacteriota; class Terriglobia; order Bryobacterales; family Bryobacteraceae. Next base: position 16,346 of record CAZWDD010000083.1, read on the forward strand.
TGTCAATACCCAGAAGTACCAGTACTTTCCTAGGGCCCCCGTACTGGAACTAAGTATAGAGAAGAAGGACTATTCTTTCCGTGCGGAAAAACCGATACAATCTGAAACGGGTAAGGACTTGGTTTCTCCTATAGACATGAAAGTCGTATCCGGTCTTGTATGTCAAACTTCAGCCGACCCCTGCCTGCTGCATCTCCGTTGAGCCGCCTGGACGCCACGAAGGCTTTGGTTATTCTTGGTGCCCTGCTATTGCTGTGTTACTGGCAGACAATTAGCGCCACGGCTGTTCTGCTAACCGACAGCGAGGACATGGCGCATGGTTTCTTTGCCCCGTTTGTGGCGGGAATGTTCCTATGGATGAACCGGGAGCGGTTGACGGCGGCGGTCCGGGAGCCGAGCGGATGGGGGATTCTCCTGCTGGGCACCGGGGCGTTGATTGCGGTGCCGGCGAGCCTGGGGTCTTCAACGACGCTTTCGCGCTTCGGGCTGCTGCTGTCGCTTGCCGGCTGCACGATGGTGCTGGGCGGCTTGCCATTGCTGAAGGCGGTCCGGTTTCCGTTGGCTCTTCTGCTTTACACATTTCCGATTCCGGCGGTTCTTTACGGTGAGATCACGATGCCGCTGCAGTTACTCGCCAGCCGCCTGGCGGAGTTCTCCTTTGAGCTGTTGGGCTTCAGCGTGCTGCGCGAGGGGAACATTATTGAGTTGCCGAATCAGCGGCTATCGGTGGTGGAGGCCTGCAGCGGGCTGCGTTCGCTGGTCACCCTGTCGTTCTTTACGGCCGCTTACGCCTATGTGATGGAAGACCGCAACTGGGTGCGATTTCTGCTGTTTGGGGCGGCCATCCCGGCGGCAATCCTGATCAACGCGCTGCGGATCACATTGACTGGCGTCCTCGGCCACTATGATCCGGCCTGGACGAAGGGGACGGTGCACGACATCACCGGCTGGGTCTGTTTTGCGATCGGCTTCGGGATTGTTCTCCTGCTTCATTCCCTGATCAAACGCCGTTTTCAGGAGGGAAGAGCATGAGCCGCCGAGCCACCATCACCGGGATTGCCATTCTGCTGCTTTCCGCGCAGGCAGCGATGACCTACTGGCTGTCGCGCGACGAGTATCTGCCGGATCCGGGGCCGATCAGTGAGAATATTCCGCTCGGCATCGCCGGGTGGGAGCGGTATCAGGATGGGGTTCTCGACGCGGAGGCCTACGCCATGTTGTCGCCGGACGATGTTCTGAACCGGACTTACCGCAAGCCGGGGGCGGGAAGCGAGTTAAGTCTGTTTATTGGCTACTACAAGACGCAACTGCGGGCCAGGAATGCGCACGATCCGAAGGTCTGTCTGCCTGGGTCAGGCTGGAATCCGCTGGTTTCCGAGAAGCTCCCGGTGGATGTACCGGGCCAGGCGGCGCCGGTGGTGGTGAACCACTACGTTATTGGAAAGAACGGCGACGAGGCCGTGGTGTTGTACTGGTTCCAGAATCACAAGCAGGCCTATGCCGAAGAGCAGGCGCTGCGGCTGTCGCGAATCGTCGATAACCTGATGGAAAACCGGACGGACATGGCGCTGGTCCGGGTGGTGATTGCGGCCAGCCGCCAGACCCGCCAGCAGGCGACCGAGCAGGCGATGGCGTTTGTGCGCGAATTGTATCCCTCGCTGGCCCGGCAATTTCCTCCCACTCCTTGATCAATAACCCTGTCGTAATTCCGGGGTAATGCCGATAGACTTGTTAGAATGCATGGTGGATCGTTGTGTCTTTGAAAAACTCTTCCCTTCGACGCACTCTGGCATCTGTCCTGACTGCGCTACTGGCACCAGGGCTGTTAGCCCAACCCCAAGCGGCCGCGCCAGCCCTGCCGCCGCAGGCGCTGCGCGTGCTGATTCTGGAGGGCGCCGACGCCGTCAATAGCATCCCGACCCGTGTTGCCACCTTTCCGGTGGTGGAGGTTCGAGACGAGAACGACCTGCCGGTAGAGGGCGCCGAGGTGGTCTTTGAACTGCCGGCCGCCGGGCCGGGCGGTGTCTTCCCCGGCGGAAAGAGCACGTTCTCCGGCCGCACCAATTTGCAGGGGCAGATCCGCGCTCCCTACATTATGAATGCGGAGCAGGGAGAGTTCGTTATTAAGGTGACGGCCACGATGGGCCAGCGTACCGGCGGTGTGATGGTCCGCCAGGAGCATTCGCTGAAAACCCCCGAAGAGATGGCCGTCAAGAAGAAGCGCTGGTACAAGAGCTGGAAGATATGGGCGGTGCTGAGCGGGGCTGCCGCCGCCGCCATCATTCTCGGCACCCGCGGGGGCGACTCCGCGGATAACACGATCATCATTACCCCAGGAGGTCCTTCCATTGGCGGCCCTCGCTAGACTTCGTTTGATTGCACTCGCCGCCCTGCCTCTGGCGGCGCCGCTTCCCCTGCCGGCGCAGGCCGTGGAGGGCCCCGCGACGCCGCTGGTGTTCCACGCCGCCAGCCGCAGCCTGCGGCCCATCGTCGGCATGGCCGGTTCGGCCTATCTCGGCGCGGCTGTCCGGGAAGAGGTCGACTTCGCCAGCATGGCCCCGGACCGCCGGACTGTGTTTATCCAGGCCGGTGCGGCCAGTCTGCTTCTCAGCGGCGCGCCGGCATCGGAAGAGAACTCCCGCGAACTGCCCGATGCGATCGCCGGCGTCGATCAGCTTCTCTGGTCGGCCGACGGGCAGACGGCGATTCTGTTTGCCTCGGCCGGACCGCGCCTGCAGTGGCTGGCCGGCGGGCAGGCCGGCGCTCCGGTAGAGCTGCCGGAGGGCGCCCGGCTGCTGGCCGCTTACCCGGATGGCCGGACGGCGA